>NZ_OBEL01000001.1:2021821-2199051 GCF_900215605.1 Cohaesibacter gelatinilyticus
CGTATCCTATACCGCTGGTGCAACATCTGGCGATGCAGATACGTTCACCATCACCAACTACGCCTCTACCTCCGATGCCGATAACGCTGAGCTGGTAACACAGTTCAACGACATCCTGAAACAGGTTGACAAGCTTGCAGCTGACTCCAGCTTCAATGGCATCAATCTGATCAATGGTACCGGAAGTGATTTGACGGTGGCCTTCAACGAACATCGTGATGACAAGAAATCCGAACTGGTCATCAAGTCTGCTGACTTGACATCAAGCGGATTGAAAATCAGCGATGCAAGTTCCTTGAGTGCAGATGAATCCAACCTCAAGCTGGATTCTCTATCAGAAGCTCTGACGACATTGCGCAAGCAGGCCTCTACCTTCGGTTCGAACCTTTCCACCGTGCAAATCCGTAAGGATTACACCAAGGAAAGCATCAACACCTTGCAAACAGGTGCCGATGCTCTGGTTCTGGCCGATTCCAACGAGGAAGGTGCGAACATGCTGGCATTGCAGACCCGTCAGCAGCTGTCCACAACAGCCTTGTCTCTGGCATCTCAGGCAGACCAGGCCGTTACGCGGTTCCTCCGGGCTTAATCGGACATATAAAACAATCAAGGCGGGGGGTTACCCCGCCTTTTTTTTTGCCTTGGTTTCCTGATTGCTTTATCAGTCAGACAGCTTTGCGCAAAAGACCGCAAAATGGCAAGGACGTCCTCATGTCGCTTAAAATTGAACTTCGACCAGGTGAACGTATCATCATCGGCAACAGTGTCATCACCAATGGAGATAGCCGTGCACGCATCTTCGTAGATGGTGAAGCCCCCATCATGCGTGAAAAGGATATTCTGACATCAGAGACTGCCAACAGCCCCGCCAAACGCATTTATTTGTGTGTGCAATTGATGTATCTCGGCGAAGATATCGCCAAACATAAAGAATTGTATTTTACTTTGGTGAATCAGTTTTTACAGGCTGCGCCCAGCGCATTAACACTCGTTGATGCCATAAATAATAAAATATTAACCAATTCTCTCTATGCTGCACTTAAAGAGGCAAAAGCTCTCATCAGGTATGAAGAGGAGTTACTTCGGGATGTACAATCAGGCAGCAGCAGCAACAGCCTATCAGGACACCGGCCAGAAGACGGGTGACCCCCGTGAATTGGAAGCAAATCTTCTTTTACAAGCAGCAGCCAAACTGAATCGCGCAAAGGCCAACGGTTTGAAGAGCGATGAGCTGGATGAAGCACTGACTTTCAACCGCAAGCTCTGGACGATCTTTGTCGGCGAGCTTCTCGATGAAAATCACGGAATGCCCAAAGCCGTTAGAGAGAATCTGGTTAATCTCGGTATTTTTACCTTCAACCACACTCTCGAAATCATGACAGATCCAGAAAACAAGTCAGTCGACAGCCTGATCAATATCAATAAGAATATTGCAGAAGGTCTCAGATCTACCCCGGCTTGAATTCAAGCAAAAACCGAAATATATCAGGGCGATCCAATTTTGGAGCGCCCTTTTGTTTTACAAATTCCATACCACCGCTTTTCAAGCCTCTCTCACCTCCAGCTGTCAAAATCCAAAATATGACAGCAAAATAAAAGGCCAGCTACCATATCGATAGCTGGCCAGTTGGCAACCAAAACAGGCATTCTTGTTCGCAGTTTGGAATTCAATAGTTCAAGTGTTGGCTTTGCGGTCTAGATATATTTTGACAAACTCAGATTGAACAATATGGAAGTGGTCTGATAGGTCATCTGCATCCGGTTTTGCAGATTCATCACTTTCACAGCCACCTCTTCCTTATTGATACCCTCAATGCCATCCGACATGGTTTTCATCATGTTTTCAGTTACTTTGTGACGATCATTGGTTTGTGTTCCCATCTTGTTGGTGATGGCAAGCTCTGACTGGATGGTTTGTACCGTTTGTTGCTGTTGGTTGATGGACAAGCCACCCGCCACGGCACTGGTCATCGCCTTGTAGCGGTTCTTGTCGACACTTCCATCTGTCGTATATTCTGGTATGGAATAGGCAGCGATATAAGCCAACTGGCGAGCAAAACCTTTCTCGTTAGCACGCACACCATATTCGACTTCAAGATTCGTATCTATTTGCGCCTTGGCCGTTCCACGCGCACTATCAGTACCATTGTCGCCAACATACCAATTCACGGTTGGCTTACCTGCAACGGTAGCCGTATCCAGTGTAGTTGCTGTTTCAGGAGGACTACCAACCACACGTTTTGGTTCCCCACCATTACCGGTACTGAAGAAATCCAAGGCTGCTGCCACTCGGGATGCCGCCTCTCCTTCCGCCGTAACAACTTTTTTCAACTGAGCTTCCAGCTCTGTTTTCAAGGAAGCCGCATTCCCGTTGGGATCCGTCCCTACCTGAAAATAACCATCACCCAATTCGGTTGGATTGTCTGACGCTTTCAAGGTAATCGAGTGCTTTCCCCCTCCTGGCAGATCAAAGGTCAAGACCAATTCCTGGTTTGCATTGGGCTTGCTGGCAAAATCGACATCCAATGTTGCCGGATCACCAGTAGGACCTGTAACACTTGCACCGGTCAGACCGTTGCTGACACTGTTCAGTTTGAGGCCGAATACGGTCGCAGCTTCATCCAAAGATACATTTGCAGCAGTATTGGTCAGTGCCAGACGGCCCAATCCATCAGTACCCTTATCAGCGGCAATCCGTTCATTGGTAACGTCAATCAATCCTTGCTGACCATTATGACCATACATGATCTGATCATAATCCAGCGTCGGGGCTTTATCGGTATTCTTCCCCGCGAACAAGTGCCGTCCGTTAATTTCCGTATCCAGCAACCCCAGCATCTCTTTCATCAGGGTCGTAGATGAAATCTGCGCCATGGACTTGTTTTCGGACGTCATATTATATTCGGTCGTCCGAGCAGATTCACGAACCTCGGTGCCGATACCATTGATGCGCTTCAAAGAGTCATCCATGACCTTGATACGTGTCTGCATTTGCTCGATATTGCTTTTGAACATGTCGATCTGTGAGATCTCATGCCGCAAATCCAAAGCAAGTCCGCGATCATTGCCAAGACCACCATAAGTCGTCGATGCACGACCGGTACCGATCTGGCGCATGGCATCCTGAAGATCATCCCGGTTCTTCTGCAGCGTTTGCACCATCATGGTTGATGAATAGCCGGAAACAGTACCAATCATGTCAATCACCTATAATCCAACAGCAAGGTCGCCTAGACCCTCATCAAAGCATTAAGCATTTCTCGAATGGCGGTCAGAACCCGGGCATTGGCTGAATAGGCATTTTGCAACTCCATCAGCTTGGCCAGCTCTCCGTCCGTATCAACTTTTGATATATCATCCATGCGCGATTGCACATTGTTCATGGCAATCTGCTGACCGGAATGGCGTGTCTTGGCTGTCTCCGCCTGTCCACCTTGATAGGAGATGACCTGACGGGCAAAATCACTAACGCTCATCTCCGCAGGTTGAGCCGCCGACCCGATCCCCGTCTTGTAGGAGAATACATATTTGGTATTCTCCAACGCATCATAAAGGGCTTTGGGGCGTGTCTGATCTGCATTACCAACCCCTGCACCATATTGCACAAGCTTGGCCGGATCATTCTTCAGCGAGATATTGACTTCAATCCGGCTCGCAAAACCAACCTTTTGATGTGTACCTTCCACTGCACCGGTAAAAACCTTGTTGCCCTGCCCGCCATCAACAAAGAGCGGCAATTTTCCCGAAGCATCTTCAAGGCCAGTCACCGTCACCGATGCACTCAGGGCAACGACGTCCACCGCATTGGCAGCCCCATCATCGACAATTTGCAAATTGTCGCCGGACGGATTACTGACAGTAAAATTGGCACCCAGATCAGCCTGAATTTGCGACACCACACTGGCCATGCCGCCTGAAAAATTGATCCCGACGACCCGGTCATCAATGCGGCTGGTTGCATCATTGCTCAATGGCAGGGATGAAGCACTGTCCACGCGCATATAGGTCACAGTGTGCGTCTGACCTGTACCATTGTCTTTATAGGTCAGAGTGATCGGGTTACCAGACTGGAGTCCGGCCAAATCAACCGCCTTGCCAGTCTGTGCACCAACGGTGGCATCTGTGCTATCAACTTGCTTGTTGGACAAGGCTGTCGCCAAACCCGCCGCAATCTCATCCAATTGAGCCTGCGCCTCAACCAGTGTTTGGTCACGCATCTCCACAAGAGCTGCGACCTTGCCGGACTGGAAGGATTTATCCGATGTCAGATCGATTCGATTGCCATGATCAGAGACCAGCATGATCGATCCCAATGAGGATTTGCTGGAATCAGAATCCCATTTGGACTCGGCCGTAACATTTGGATTGGCGTTGAATTCCAATTTGACCGCTTCACGGTCAAACAAGGTTGTGCCGCTGGTGGTATTGATACGGATATTGTTGTTCGTGCCGTGTTGGACTTCAATATCCACCAAGCCAGCAACCTTGTTGATATAGCTATCCCGCTCATCCAACAGTGCTGACGGCTCGCTCCCGTCCGTAGAGTATCGCTGAATTTGATCATTCAATCGTTCGATCTGTTCCAGAGAATGATTGATTGTCTCAACCGCATCATTCAGGGCGCCTTCAACTTCCTGACGCATGGTCTGGATATCATTGCTGGCTGTATTCAGCTGCTGGGCCAACAGGGCCGCATGCGAGAGCATGTCTTCTCGCGCCACCTGGCTATCCGGGCTTGTTACAAGCGCCTGCATGGATTTGGTCAGATTATTGATACCAGTATCCAGTGCATTCGCACTTCCCGGTTCACCAAAAGTTTGATCCACCCGATGCAAATAAGTGCTCATCAACTTGGTATATTCAGTCGCCGCACTTTCACGCCAATATTGCTTTTGAACATGCATATCAAGACTGCGCTTGGTCCCGTTCGACAAAACGCCAATTGTTCGACCATCACCGATAGCCGTCTTGCGAGCGGTTGTCTTGGAGGTGTAGCCCGGTGTCTGGGCATTGGCGATGTTACCCGCAACAACATCCAGCTCCTGACGAGTGACCGTCAGGCCCGATGTTGCCAAATTGATAGCATTGCTAAGCGACATATCTTCCTCACCGGCACCAGAATGGTACCATCCTCACCGGCCCGACAGCATGCCGGACTGGTCTTCTTGTCTTACACACCGTTCAAAAGGGCGCCCAAAGCCCTTGGAAACCCCATCAAGGCGTTATCTGATCACCTGCATGATCTCTTGCAACATATCTTTGGAAGTTGTCAGAACCCGCGTATTGGCCGAATAGGCCTGCTGGGTTACGATCATCTTGGAAAATTCTTCCGCAATATCAGTATTGGAGGCTTCCGTCGCAGATCCTTCAATCGATCCGGTTGCCCCCAAAATGGCCTGACCAGATTCCTCTGTCTGACGGAACACACCGCCATCTTGTCGAGCCAGATAATTATCACCATTAAAGGAGGCCAATGGAATTTCAGCAATATTTCGGGTCTTACTATTGGAATAGCTGGCCACAATCTTGCCGGTATCAGAAATTTTCACATCCAGCAATTCACCGGCAGCCGCACCATTTTGCGAGATATTGACCTTGGCATTGCCGTTGGAGTTGGAGAACTGGGTCATGCCGTCACCGCCGTGGTTCAGACTGATATTGCCCAGATTCACACCATCAATCGTAAGACTGGTAACTGTGACACTCGCCAGTGGCGGATTCAGTTCACCCGTCGCATTGAAAATATAGTTCTGACCAACGTTGCGCCATTTGGCATTGGCACCAGTAGCGGTGCTGTCAGTCAAGTAGAACAGGTTCCAGGTATCAGGGCTGGTCGAGGTCTTTGACCAACGCATCTGCACCGAAGCAGTGGAACCGTTTGCCGTATAGGCAGTAATCGCTCCGCCGGCAATGGAGTCAGCTAGAAACCGCGTTTCATCTGCTGCCTGTACAAAACCAGCACCACCAACGGTCGGATCATTGGTATAATTGGCCGGGTTCATCAATTCTGAACCAACAACATTCTTGTCAGCATTGGTTGTCTGTGGATAGCTGGCAAGGTTACCTTTATAGGTAATTTCGGTCGTCGCGTCAGCTTCCATGAAATCATTATCGACACGCAGCACAGTTGGAACAGACCCAACCGGGTTTCCGGTCGTATCATCCAATTCAATGGTATTGAGATAATAGCCAGCGCCATTGACCAGATAACCATCTTTATCGAGCGAAAAATCACCGCGACGCGTATAATAAGGCACCTCCTCCAGAATCGGGCGCCCGTCAGCTTCACCAATCTTCTTCTGGACAACGAAATAGCCATCACCCGAAATAGCCATATGCGTACCGGTATCGGAACGCTGAACTACACCTGAAACGGTATTGGTCTGACGTGAATTCGACAGGACTGCACCGGAGCGCTGCGCGTTGATCGAAGTATTGGAGTTGGAAACAAGGTCAACAAAAGACGTGTCGACGCGTTTGAAACCGGTCGTACGAGAGTTCGCGATATTACCGGAAATATTCTCCAGAGCGTTCGACTGCGCACGCAAGCCACTCACAGAGGCATTCAAAGCAGCAAAAAGACCCATCTCTCATCCTTTTTTACAAATCTGATACACACAAGGTTGTTGAGTAACACAGCAAGGAACGGGCCAACTTGGTAAATTATTTTTAAATAATATATATCAATTAGTTACATTAAATTTAACCTTCTATTAAGCAGGAAATATCTTCCACCAACCCTCAAAGGGGGAAAAAATTACCGCCCTCTAGGCAATTGCGACCACCCTTTGGACCCTTGCCATCTCACAATGAGCGCAATAGGGTCTGCCACAATCAGCCCGCATAGGGCATATCCAGGAATTAAGAAGGTTACCTCATGCGTTTTGAAGGCACCGCCAATTACGTCGCGACAGAAGATCTGCAGATCGCGGTAAATGCCGCCATCGCTCTGGAACGCCCCCTCCTGATCAAAGGAGAACCCGGCACCGGCAAAACTGTTCTGGCTCAGGAAGTCGCCAACGCTCTTGATGCACCAATGATCGAATGGAACATCAAGTCGACAACCAAAGCGCAACAAGGCTTGTATGAATATGACGCGGTATCACGCCTGAGAGACAGCCAGCTGGGTGATGAGCGGGTCAAGGACATCGCCAACTATATCCGTAAAGGCAAGGTATGGGATGCATTTGTCAGCGACAAACGCCCCGTATTGTTGATCGACGAAATCGACAAGGCCGATATTGAATTTCCAAATGATCTTTTGCAAGAACTCGATCGCATGGAATTCCATGTCTATGAAACCGGTGAGCGGATAAAGGCCAAACAACGCCCGATCATCATCATCACTTCCAACAATGAAAAAGAACTCCCCGACGCCTTTCTGCGTCGTTGTTTCTTCCACTATATCAAATTCCCGGACGAAGAGACCATGCACGACATCGTCGAGGTGCATTTCCCTGACATCAAGTCCCGCCTTCTTCAGCAGGCTCTTTCCAGCTTCTATTCCATCCGTGAGGTACCAGGTCTGAAAAAGAAACCCTCCACATCAGAGCTTCTGGACTGGATCAAGCTGCTGGTCAATGAAGACATAGATCTGGAAACCTTGCGCGAAACGGACAGCAAGAAGGCTATTCCGCCTTTGCACGGCGCATTGCTGAAAAACGAACAAGACGTTCATCTGTTCCAGCGCCTCGCCTTCATGGCCCGTGGCCAGCGCTGATTGGCGAACATGTCAGGAAACAAAATGTCCGGTTCAAACCGGGCATTTTGTATTTGGTTGTCAGCAATAACAGACAGATCGCTCAGGAACGAACTTCGTCCCACCAATCCATTGCCTGCATGCCCCAATAGGCAAGCTGGGTCCCCAATCGACCCACAGCACCACCACCCCACGCCGCTTCAAATGGCTCAAACAGTTTGTAGCGATCGCCAACACCAGCCATGGCTTCCGCAGCCACCATGCCCAGCGTCGCAGTCGCATTCAAACCATGGCCGCCTGTAGCGGTCGCCGCCCAGATACCCGGCTCCATTTCACGCATGATCGGCATCTTGTGAACGCAATAGCCCATCAAACCAGCCCAGGCACGCTCGATCTTGAAGTCCTCCAATTGCGGATAGATAGACTGAATGTCTTTCTTAAGCATATCAGCCAGCTGCACAGGTTCGGATTTGCGGGTGGTGATACGACCACCCCAAAGCAAACGTTGACCATCATCCACCAAACGATAATAGTCCCCTGCCCGTCGGGTATCCCCGATACAACCGCGATACCGAATGGCAGTCTCAATTTTCTCCGGCATCAATTCTGATGTCACCACATAAGTGGCCACCGGCAAAATTGATCGCTCCAACTTTGGATAGAGCTTCTCCATATAGGCACTACCACAGAGAAGAATCTTACCAGCCTTCACGTCACGCCCCTGTGACGTCGCAACACGCCAACCAGCACCATCTTTGTTCAATTGCTGGGCCGCACACGTTTCAGCAATGATGCCACCCTTGGACTTGATATCATCAGCCAGAGCCAATGCATAATTCAGCGGATGAATATGAAAAGCCCCAGAATCATCCATCCCTTGAAAATAACGCTCAGAACGCAGAGTTTCACGGACACGCTCTTTATCCCAGAAGCTGTAGGAAGCGCCGTAGGCCTCCACGAGGCGTTCAACAGACCGCTTCAGACCCTCTTCTGCCCCATCATGACGCAGAACGCGTAACCAACCCTCCTGCACTGGCACTTCGGGCGCATCCAGCTCATCAATGGCCCTACGTACATAGCGCGTGCCATCACAGGATAGATCGAAAAGTGCCTTGGCATGGTCAAAGCCCAATTTTTTCTCCAGCGCTAGCGTGCCTTCCGCATAACCATCAGAGACAAAGCCACCATTACGACCAGATGCTCCCCACCCAACACGATGAGCTTCCAATAGACAAACCGACTTTCCATGCTGCAACAATTCTCTCACTGCAGTCAGGCCAGCCAAGCCTGCGCCAATGACACAGACATCCACTTCCACACCCGCCTCCAACGGCAGGGCTGGTCCATTGGCAACGATGGTGTCATGATAATAACTGTCGATATAGGAATGGTTTGTCATGCAAATGCAGTCCATCTCGATATATGAAAACAAAACAGGTGGGAAAGCTGAGTCGTGGTGCATTCAGCCCGTAGGAAGTAGCCTATCTTGCTTTCTGGGCATTGACCAGATGAGCTAACCTGCACCATACACAACAAACCAGCACTCACTCCTTAACCCGCAAAGGACCTTTCACCATGCTGCGGCTCTATCTGCTCAGACACGCCAAGTCATCCTGGGCCAATCCCGCTCTGGCGGATTACGATCGCCCGCTCAACAAACGGGGCCGTAATGACATGCCAAATCTGGCTCGATATATGACCAAGCACAACTATCAACCAGAACGCATTTTATGCTCTGGAGCCATGCGCACACGTCAAACACTGGCCGGCATTCTTCCGGGCTTGTCTTCCGATACCTCCATCCAACTACTGAACGCTCTCTACGAAGGCCATGCACCTGATTATCTCGTCTTGTTGCGCCAATATGCACAAGATAGCAAATCCCTCATGATCATCGGCCACAATACCGGCATGCAGGAAATAGCCCTGCGCTTGATTGGTCGAGGAAGCCCGAAGTTGATAAATGACATAGAGACCAAATTCCCGACAGGAGCCCTCGCTGTTCTGGATTTTGACGCCGAAAACTGGAACGAGGTCAGCGCTCAGAAAGCAACTTTGATCAGCTTCATCAGACCACGTGACCTACTGCCACCGGAAGACCAGGTCAAACCAGCCGAACCAATCGACAAGTCCGTCTTACCAGAACTGTGAACATACTGATCAGCTCCCCCACATTCCTGCTGATTGCAATTCCCACGCAGCTTGCTTACATGAAGGACAAGGTGTGGAACGGAAAGCAGGATTATGGGCCTTTTTGAAGAAGCGCGGATCGCCGCAGCGAATTTGTCAGACTTTGCCAGTGATTTGACAGAACCAACCCTGCGCGTTGGCATAACAGGCTTGGCCCGTTCCGGCAAAACCATCTTTATCTCATCCAGCTTGCACAACATGATCCATGGCGGTCGTTTGCCTCGCTTTGAAGCGCATTCATCCGGCCGGATTGGTTCCGCCGAAATTGCATCGCAGCCAGATGATCTCACACCACGTTTTCGCTATGAAGATCATATCGCCGATCTGACCCAAAAACGGATCTGGCCCGTCTCAACCAGCCGCACCTCACAAGTTCGACTGGGACTGAAATACCAATCCACCGGCACCCTGAAGCAGAAGTTACAGGGAGGTCGACTGGCTCTCGATCTGGTTGATTATCCCGGCGAATGGCTGCTCGACCTGACCCTGATGGATCTGGATTATCGCACATGGTCGGCTCGTTCATTTGAGCAAGCTGCGAGACCCAATTATGGTGCTCATTCGATCGACTGGCTAGCCTATGCAGTGAGCTTGACCAATGAACCAGACGTCACTCGAAAAGATACAAAAAATGAAGAGCCAGCGATAGAAATAATTGCTCGGAAAGCAGCTCGCCATTTCACCGACTATTTGCTTCGTGCCAAGAAGGATCGAGGAGCCTATGCGCTACTCACACCGGGTCGTTTTTTGATGCCAGGTGATTTGAAAGACAGCCCGGCATTGACCTTCTCACCACTGCCCGATCACCTCTATAGCAAAGATCGGAAATCACTTTGGGCACTGATGGAAAAGCGGTTTGAAGCTTATAAGAATTCCATCATCCTTCCTTTCTATCGAGACCACTTTGCACGGCTCGACAGACAGGTTGTTTTGATCGATTTGCTCGCTGCACTAAATGAAGGATCTGACACCCTAGCCGAGCTGGAAGAAACCATCACCGAGATCCTCAAAGCCTTCCGTCCAGGCAAGCGATTTTGGCTACGCAATCTGGTTTCACGACGCATCGATAAGATCCTCTTTGCGGCCACCAAAGCGGATCACCTGCACCACACATCTCACGACCGTTTGGAGGCCATCCTCCAACGTCTCGTTGAGCGCGCGGCAACCCGAGCAGAAGCCGCTGGCGCAGAAATATCTTGCATGGCCATTGCTGCCGTAAGAGCAACCCAAGAAGCCACATTGGAGATGGAGGGCGAACAGCTCCCCTCTCTCGTCGGCATTCCGATGAAAGGTGAATCTCTAGGTGAAGATGAATTTGACGGAAAAACGGAATTCGCCTTATTTCCCGGTGACTTACCAAAAAATCCTGAATCAGTTTTCAAAGCAGTTGAATCAGAATTTGAAGGACCATGGAACCCAGACAGCTCAGACTTAGAGGCACAAGATGAATCAAAATCTGAAGAAAACACGCCAAATCACGACCCCCTGTGTTTTGTAAAATTCCGCCCACCGGAACTGGATAAAACAGCAGAAGGCTTCCCACTTTCGTTGCCTCATATCCGCCTTGACCGCGCTCTCGAATTCCTGCTTGGAGACAGCCTTAAATGACCTCTCCCTCTTCCCATTCTCCCGGCTCGAACCAGCGCCAACAAACCCGCAAACCACGCGCGGTGAAGTTGGATCGCAAGACCGAAAATCAACCTCAGCCGTCAGTTAAAAATCCATCTGAAGCACAGCTTTCAATGACACCTCGGCCAACTTGGCAAGAGAAAATAGATCCGACTCAATCTCTCAACTCAGAGGCACAGAGCCCTGATTTGACTCAGAAAAAAAGCTGGTCACTCGCCCCCATTTTCTGGTCTGCCTTATCTGGTCTGGTGTTGCTCGCACTTGGCCTTTGGCTGGACGAGTTGATCCGAACTCTCTTTGCTCGTTTCGAATGGTTGGGTTGGACCGGCATCGCTCTTCTGGCCATCGCGGCGACCACTCTCCTCGCATTTCTGGGACGAGAATTTCTAGCCCTCAGACGCCTCTCAAAACTCGATCATTTGAGAGCGGAGGCTGAGCAACTTTACAATCATGGTGACAAGAAAAGCGCGACGCGATTCGCCAACCAGATGCTCTCCCTATACAGCGCTCAACCAGCCCTGTTCAAAGCACGTCAAACACTAAAAAGCGATCTGCCTCATCTATTCGATTCCGACGCCATTTTGGCACAGACAGAACAAGTCCTGATCAGTCAGATTGATGCCGCTGCAAACCATCGTGTCCACCAGGCCGCCAAGCGCGTAGCATTGGTCACAGCACTTAGCCCACGCGCTCTATTTGACATCATTGTGGTGCTGGTCGAGACAGTAAGAATGGTTCGCGCCATTGCTCAAGCCTATGGCAATCGCCCCGGCTTTATCGCCATGCTGAAACTCTCCGGTCATATCGCCGGGCATCTCGCCATTACTGGTGGTATGGCAGCCGGCGAAACTCTGCTTCAACAGATTGTAGGCCACGGCCTTGCTGCCCGCCTCTCTGCAAAACTTGGCGAGGGGCTTCTAAACGGCATTCTCACCGCGCGAATTGGTCTCGCGACCATTGCTCTATGTCGCCCAATGCCCTTCAAACATGCTCCCGCCCCAACTCTGGGCGCCGTGATCAAGGCACTTCGGGATCAATCAGAACAGGACGAGCAAGGTAATCCCACCTGACAAACATGATCGCATGTAGCTATGTGGTGCAAATGAACCGCCAAAGCGATAACGCTTTGGTGACGGCCGATAGGCAAGCGCATAGTGTTCTCCTGAAAAGTTGCAGACTTTTCAGATCAGAGTTCACGAAGAAAAGTAACGCGCCCTCGCAGGCCCTGATCGCCCAGATCAGGAATAGCCGTGAGAGAGCAAACGCCCAAAGGCAGGCTTGACCGGCAACCTCTTGCCGCATATCAGTTGGCAAGTGCTATTTTCCAGTCGAGCAAGACCCGCAGTGAGGCCAGACCATGTTCATCCATTTCTTCGCCGAATTGAGGGCCGCCAAAGTTCCGGTTTCCTTGCGTGAATATCTGATGCTGATGGAAGCATTGGAAGCAGATTTGGCAGAGAAGAATGTCGAAGACTTCTATTTCCTCTCCCGCGCCGCCTTGGTGAAAGACGAGACCAATCTCGACAAGTTTGATCGTGTCTTCTCCACCGTCTTCAAAGGGCTGGAAACGGTATCTGATGCCGTTGAAGAAGCCCCTATCCCTGAGGAATGGCTAAAGAAACTGGCCGAGAAATTCCTCACTGAAGAAGAGAAAGCCGAGATCGAAGCCTTGGGCGGCTTCGAGAAGCTGATGGAAACTTTGAAAGAGCGCCTCAAAGAGCAAAAAGACCGCCATCAGGGTGGCTCCAAATGGATCGGCACAGCGGGCACCTCCCCCTTCGGGGCCTATGGCTATAACCCCGAAGGCATCCGCATTGGCCAGCACGAGTCGCGCCACCGACGCGCCGTAAAGGTTTGGGACAAGCGAGAGTTCAAGGATCTGGACGGAGATCTGGATCTCGGTACCCGCAACATCAAGATCGCGCTTCGCCGCCTTCGTGAATTTGCCCGCACCGGCAGCCAGGAAGAACTGGATCTATCCGGCACCATTCGCAACACCGCCCATAAAGGTTATCTCGATATCAAGATGCGCCCGGAACGTCATAATGCAGTGAAGGTTCTTATCTTCTTTGACATTGGTGGCTCCATGGATGATCACGTCAAAAGCTGCGAAGAGCTTTTCTCGGCAGTGCGCACCGAATTCAAACAGCTGGAATATTTCTACTTCCACAATTGTCTGTATGAGTTCGTCTGGAAAGATAATGCCCGCCGCTATAGTGAGCGCATGTCCACTTGGGACATCCTGCATAAATTTGGCTCGGACTATAAAATCATCTTCGTCGGAGACGCCGCCATGTCTCCCTACGAGATTTCCCATCCGGGTGGCTCGGTCGAACATTGGAATGATGAAGCGGGCCATACCTGGCTGGAACGGGTGCAAGATATTTATAATCAGGTGGTTTGGCTAAACCCGACCCCTGAGCGTCACTGGGAGTACACCTATTCGATTGGCATGCTCAAACAGATCATGCAGGATCGGATGTTCCCACTAACACTGGAGGGCATCGATCAAGCCATGCGCGAGTTGATGCGCTAGCTCTTTCCTTCAAACCAATTCAAACCCGCATATTGGAGTGCTCCATGACCAACCCGAAATTGACCACTCCATCTGGCAAGACACGTGCTGCCGGTCTGGGTTTGAAGTTTTCTGGCAAAACCGGTGAATGGAACAGCATCACGGATGTGGAAGGCATTCGCGTTGGTTATGTGACGCTCAATAAGGGAAGCGGACCTCTATCGGTTGGCCAAGGCCCCATCCGCACTGGCGTGACCGCCATCCTGCCTCGCCCGATCAATGCAACCTTTGATCCCGTCTTTGCGGGCATCCACAGCCTCAATGGCAATGGCGAGCTAACTGGCTCTCACTATATCGAAGAAGTCGGCAAATTCGGCCTTCCAATTACCATCACCAACACCCATAGCTGCGGCACAACTCGCGACGCGACCATAGAATGGGCCACTAGAGCCTGGCCTGAGCAATTCAATGATAGTTTTGGTTTACCTGTGGCAGCGGAGACCTATGATGGTTTCCTCAATGACATAAATGGCTTTCACATCACCAAAGAGCATGTGTTTGAAGCAATAGAGAGCGCGATCACCGGCCCGATTGAGGAAGGCAGTGTTGGCGGCGGTACAGGCATGAAATGCTTTGGCTTCAAGGCCGGCTCAGGCACTGCATCACGCTTGGTGGAATTCAATGGCAAAACCTACACGATCGGTTCATTTGTACAGGCCAATTTTGGCGCACGAGAAGAACTGACCATTCTGGGCAACAATATCGGAGCTGGCTTGATCAAGCCACAGATGATCCAGAACAGCACCAATCCAGAGCTATCATCCATCATCGGCATTATTGCCACCGACGCGCCTCTTCTACCACATCAGCTCAAACGCCTCGCTCGTCGTATTGGCATCGGCATGAGCAAAACCGGTGGCATCGCCCGTCATGGATCAGGCGATATCTTCCTCGCATTCTCAACGGCCAATCATCCAGCAGCCAAGACGGATAATTGCTCAGTCCAATCCCTGGACATGATCCCGGATGAACAAATGGATCCATTCTTCACCGCAGTCGTTCAATCGACAGAAGAAGCAATCATCAATTCCATGATCGCGAATGAAGACACAACAGGTAGAGATGACAATTTCGTCCCTGCCCTACCGCACGACATTATTCGCAGGCATTTGCAATAGTGACTATCAATCTCATTCATCAATTCTATCAAACCCTTTCATTTGACTGATTGATTGCCGACTTGGTAAAGTGCAGCCCTGTTTCCTCAGATTTCAGGTCCAATATGCACGCCACTGCTCCTGCCGGGACAAGCTCCTGGAAGACTCCCCTTTTGATGCTCATGCTGATGAGTGCAACCATGCAGCTGTCATTTGCCAGCTGGTGGACCTTGCTGAACAATTTTGCAGTGAATGAGATTGGGTTCACTGGTAAGGAAATCGGCATCCAGCAATCGATCCGCGAGATACCCGGCTTTTTGGCATTCACTGCCATTTTTGTGTTGTTGATCTTGAAAGAACAGACGTTCGCGCTCCTCGCCTTGCTCGCACTTGGCATTGGTGTTGGCATTACTGGCTATTTTCCAACAGCTTGGGGCCTCTATTTTACAACCATCGTGATGTCCATTGGCTTTCACTATTATGAAACGGCCAATCAATCCTTATCGCTGCAATGGTTCCCGAAAGATCAGGCTCCGGCCATGATGGGTAAGGTCATGTCAGTTGCTGCCATGGCGCAGATAGCGGCCTATGGCATCATTTTCATCACCTGGAAAACCCTGCATCTTTCGTTTGAGACCGTTTTCGCAATTGCTGGTGGCATCACCATCGTCATGGTTATCTTTTTGTGGCTGACCTTCCCACAATTCCAGACCACGGTACCGCAGAACAAAAAGCTAATCTTGCGCAAGCGCTATTGGCTTTACTACGCCCTGACTTTCATGGGAGGCGCGAGACGTCAGATTTTCACGGTTTTTGCGGGCTTCATGATGGTAGAGAAATTCGGTTATCATGTTCATGAAATCTCTGCCCTTTTTCTGATCAATTGCGTCTTCAACATGCTCTTTGCACCCAAGATTGGCCAATATATAGGCCGTTTTGGTGAGCGAAAGATGCTGACCATTGAATATATTGGTCTGATTGGTGTCTTCGTGGCCTATGCTTTTGTTTCCAGCCCATGGGTGGCGGCAACGCTCTATGTCATCGATCACGCATTCTTTGCCATGTCCATCGCCATGAAAACCTATTTCCAGAAAATCGCGGATCCGGCTGACATAGCCCCAACAGCTGGTGTTGCTTTCACCATCAACCATATCGCCGCTGTGGTAATCCCGGCAGCTTTTGGCTTGATCTGGCTGGTCAGTCCTGCCGCTGTCTTTTTGATTGGTGCAGGTATGGCAACAATCAGTCTGATATTCGCCCGTCTGGTTCCAACAGACCCTGAAGAGGGACGAGAATGGATCGGCAAGATAACTCGTCCAGCTCCGGCAGAGTAGTCAATGCATCATTAGCTCTTCACCGCCACTCCCACATGATGGGTCCCGAAAATACGGGATCCAAATCCCAGATCATAAATGTCATAAGTTTCCAGCTCAAACCCGGCGCCCCGCACCAATGCGCCAACATCACGATTCAGATGACAGCCTGAGGCCATCCAGCGCCAAGGCGGTGTCAAACTATGCTGTAGGCTTGCGACCAAAGGTCGGGATGACAGGCCATGCTCACAAAAGAACAATTTGCCATTTGGCTTTAAGATCCGTCTCGCTTCCGATAGCGCCACGTCAACATCAGGGATGGAACAAAGGCTGTAGGTCACAACAACGCTATCTGCAACTTGATCTGGCAGCGACATGGCCTCGGCACTCTCTACCAGCAATTCTATCGGCTTTTCCTGCTGTGCGATAGCCTTCCATCCGAGCCTTGGCAGACCATCATCTGGATTGATCCCCGTCACCGATCGCACTTGATCCCAATCATAATGTGCCAAGTTGAGACCGGAACCAAAGCCGATTTCAACCACATCCCCTTGCGCAAACGGCACAATCCTTTGTCGTTGCCGGGACACAATTTTCATCCCGCAAACAAGATCCACGGCCCGCGGCATTACCCGAACCAAACGATTGCTACCACGCTCAAGGCACTCTCGCAGCCTCAACTCTTCACGCTCCATCACATCTTCTCCTACCGCCTGCCCCATCAGGATTACCGATCAATCCTCGAGAGAAAAGAGACAAAGTCGCATTCACCCTATCCGAGACAAAAGAAAACCCCGCCCTAACAAGTGACGAGGTTTTCAAACTCAAATTTTATCTGATTGGTCAGGCTTGGAATTCCGGAATACGAATTACGATACCATCCAGATCATCGCTCATCTGCACCTGGCAGGACAGACGGCTATTTGGCTCGGCATCCTGAGCAAAATCCAGCATATCCTCTTCCATAGCATCAGGATCGCCGCTTTTGGCTTGCCAGTCCTCATCCACATAGACATGACAGGTCGCACAAGCACAGGCACCGCCACACTCGGCTTCAATTCCAGGTACGCCATTTTTGACAGCAGCTTCCATGACAGAGGTCCCATTGGGAGTGTCTACCTCATACTTGGTCTCGTCAAAGGCAATAAAGGTAATCTTCGGCATCCAAATACTCTCACCTTAATCCGTGCCCCCAAGTGATGGATGGAAATGGTCCTCTCCATCTGTTTCCAGCAGGGGAATTTATGGTCTCATCATGGCTATAAAGGACTTTTCGCCAAACGAAAAGCATGGGAGCGTATTTTTCCGTAGGCAAGCTTACCGAAGCGGATCCATAGCACTTGTTTATTGTTAAAAACTGCTCAACTTGTTCAAAGCAGCCCCTTTGGCCACTCGCATCGCTAGCTTCAAATCTTCCAGATCGACTGTAACATCTGCTTGTGACTGAACAAATCGATCTGCAATCTCGGCAACATTCCACGCGCCAACACCACGTGCCGATCCCTTGAGTTTATGTACTTTTGCTGCAAGCTCGACATCTTCGATTGTCATATATTGAAGAGCTTCATCAAGATGTTGCACAAACAGTTGCAGCACATCTCTGGCAATCTCCGCCTCCCCCATGGTTTGCCGCTCCAAGTGAGCCCAATCAATCACATCAATCACATCACTCATATCAATTCCAATTTCATCGCAAGCCACACAAAACCCCAAGGCGTCGTTTTGGTCCAGTTGTCCGAAAACACATACTCAATCAACTTTGACATTTCTGTTAACCATAATCCCTCCAAAAAGCAAAAGTTTCCCGAAAAAAATGCATCACCCACAAATCAGGTTTGGTAAACGGGATTGGTTAACGACCTCAGACGTTTATGACATGAGATTCAAACGCTTAGCTACCAACCTCTGATCGGGCCCAATCGTCCCATTTGGCAACCATCATCAATGTCTGAAGAAAAGGAGCCAAATATCGGAAATTTCTTGTTCCTTTGCATTTCCAACCCGGTTACCATGCAGTGATGCCGGTGGAAGATGGAAGCTGTCCAGATTCCCGCCGCGTTTCTGCATGATGGACCATGATTTCATCCAGCCGATCCGCAGCAGTCTATTTGGACATTTCACCTGCCAGCATTCGCTGTTCGTTTTTGACATCGATACCATCATCTGATGGCACCATGTCTGCAAACAGCGCAGTTGCAAATGACCTATGAGGCACCCCAGATTAAGACAGGATGTTTGAATTCAGCAATCATCCCTTATCTGGATTTAGGTCAGACTTGTGACAACGTGTAACGAGTAGGAAATGGGGCGTGACGGATATGGCAAACAAGTCTCCTAAAATTCAGGATCCAACTGAAGCTGCATTGTCAGCGGTAGAGGATGCACTCAAGTTGGATTTCGATGTTGGCGAAGAGGAAAGTGGTGCGGATAAATCTCCCACCGAGGCAGCCCGGCAAGAGTCGGATAAAAAAGCTGCTCAGGATAGTCTGAAAGCGTCCAGAGAGCCCGCTATTGCTCCACCATCATCCGGCAAAGCCAGCAAAACACGTCCGGCACCTGCAAATGATGATCGCCAATCTGTTGGCAATCTGCTCTATTCCTTGCGTCAGGCTCCGTCAGGTACACCTTACTGGATCGCTTTTGTTCTTGCCGCATTGTGGATTGGTCTTGGCGGTAGCGCCTTCTATCTGTCTTTTGGCGCAGACGCTCTGTCTTCAGGCAATTTTTCCGGTATTTTGCAATCCCCCACTGCACTCGCCTCTCTTGCCGGAATTTTCTTGCCTGTCATTCTGTTTTTCACCATGGCCTACATGATCGTGCGGGCCCAGGAAATGCGCCACGTTTCTCACACCATGGCCGAAGTCGCCATGCGTCTGGTCGAGCCGGAAGATGTTGCCAAGGAATCCGTGGTCAATGTCGGCCAGGCCATCCGCCGCGAAGTAGCCTCCATGAGCGACGGTATCGAGCGTGCTTTGGCGCGGGCTTCCGAGTTGGAAGTGATGGTGCATAACGAAGTTTCTTCGCTTGAACGCGCCTACAACGAAAACGAACTGCGCATTCGCTCCCTGATCGAAGAGCTGATCACCCAGCGCGAAGCCATCGTTACAAATTCCGAGCGAGTGCGTGCTTCCATCAATGGCGCACACACCAATCTATCCGATGAACTGAATACAACCAGCGAATCCATTTCCAAAAGCGTTTCCGATGCTGGTTCGCGCGTGACATTGTCTCTGGCTGAAAAAGGCGAGCAGATCACGATCGCTCTGGCCAATGCAGGCGAGACCATGGTCAATGTTCTTTCCAACCGTGGCTCGGATCTGGTAGATCGCTTGTCCAATACCGGCGCAAATGTAACCGACTCACTGACCAATGCGGGTCAATCCATCACCGATCAGCTGAATGTGTCTGGTACGGATATTTCCCATCGCCTGGAAACCACCGGCAGTGATCTGACCGGTCAGTTGGCTTCCATCGGTAATGAAGTAACCGATCGCTTCATTTCTGCGGGTCAGGAACTGACCAGTACCTTGTCCAACACCGGCGCAACCGTAACCGAGAACATCTCCACTGTGGGAGCGGAGATGAACTCCAATCTGCAAACCATTGGTGAAGACGTTACAGGCAAACTGGCCTCTACTGGTGGGCAATTGACCGGCGAGCTGAAAGACATCGGCACCAAAGTTACTGGCAGCTTGAGCGAAATCTCCTCCGAGATGACCAATTCCATGGCTCAGACCGGCGACAAACTGACAGAAGATCTGACCACCATTGGTTCGACTGTGACCTCAACCCTGACCAATATCAGCTCCGACATGACCCAATCCATGTCAGAGACCGGTTCTGCCGTTGCAGCAAGCATCAAGAGTCAGGGCACCGAAATCGTCACAACCATCACAGAACAGTCCACTGCGGTATCCGAGTCTCTCAAAGGAACCGGGGACAGCCTCTTGGTGGACTTGTCTCTGCGTGGCACCGAAATCAACGAAAAACTCGACGAAACCGGCACTCGCATCGCCGAGATTATTACAAATCGTGGTGGCGAGCTGACCGAACGTCTGGATGCAACATCTGAGCGCATCCACGACACTGTTGCAGTCAAAGGTGGCTCTCTCAATAAAATGCTCGAAGAGCGCACTTCTGAGATGGGCTCCTTGCTGGATGAAAAATCCGGCAAGATGGGCAATTTGCTGGATGAGCATTCGGCCAGCTTTGCCGGCCAGCTTGATGACGCAGCCAACAAGGCTTCCGAAGCCCTCAACAGCCGTTCTCTTGAAGTCACAGAGCGCATGGCCATGGTCGGCACTGAAATCGCCAAGGTCATTGCACAACGTGGTGGCAAGGTTAAAGAGCTGTTTGAGATGGCTGGCAACGAACTCTCCAACGCTCTGGATGGCAAAAGTGAGAGCATTCGCACAGCAATGGAAGAGCGCCTGCAGGCCTTTGATGAAGTCATAGAAGGAAAAGGCAACAATCTCATCTCTCATCTGGGGGATCGCCTTGACAACCTGACCAGCTCAGTTGACAAACGCATCAACACTCTGGACGAGACCCTTTTCCAGCGTGCTGGCGACATCGAAACCATGCTGGACACCCGACTGGAAGGGTTCTCTGTCAGCGTAAGTGCAAAAGCTCAGGAAGTAGCCGGAGCCCTGACCTCCAGCACGTCCGAGTTCGAACAGGATATTTCCAAGCGTCTTGGCAGCTTCGAAGAGAACGTCACCAACCTGACCCAGACCTTTGCCTCCAAAGCCGACGTTTTGAATACCACTTTGGATGAACGCGCCAATCGTCTGGATGACACTCTGGATAACCGCGCTCGTCAAATCAATGAAACACTGCTTGAGCGCACCCGTGATCTGGCCTCCGCCTACTCCAAGGGTCAGGAAGACATCACCGAGACCATGGATCAGCGTCTCACCATGGTTGGCGAGACCCTGTCACGCCAGGCTCATGATCTGACGGAAACCTTGTCCGACCGCGTGGCCGAGATCAATGTCTCGCTTGGCAGCAAGGTCTTTGAAGTGGCTGAAACTCTGGATAGCCGTTCCGCCCAGATTGAAGCTATTCTCAATGATCGCATGCAGGCAATCTCTACCAACTTTGCGTCTGAAAGTGCCAAGGCTCGCGACTCCCTCGCCTCTACCTTGACAACCGCAAGCGATGAGATCACATCCAAGACCGAGAACTTCAACGCGGTACTTGGTGCTCGTTCTCAGGAACTTTCAGCCATTCTGGATGAAAAAGGCAATTCTGTTATTCAGGCTCTGGACAGTCGTTCCGATGCCATCAGCTCTACATTCCAGCGAGCTGGCGAAAGCATTTTGCATAGCCTGTCCGCCACTGGTGGGGAGCTTACCCAGAGCTTTGCGGTGGAAAGCCAGCGAGCTTCCCAAACCTTGGCACAAACTGGTGAAAACCTCATTGAAGCGATCACCGAGAACAGCTCCCGTGCAGTCGAAAAACTGGCAGAGACCAGCCAATCTGTTGCAGAAGCAGTCTCAGCAAGCTCCGAGCGTGCAGCAGAAGCCTTCACCATCAGCACGGATCAGGCACGGACTGCTCTGGAAGGGTCTTCTTCCAATCTTGTCAAAGCGATTGCTCAAAGCAGCCATGATGCCATCGTCAATCTGGACAATTCCAATAAGCGTCTGGTTCAATCAATTCAGACTTCCACCGAAGATGCGGCGCAATCTCTCAGCTCCACCAATGAGCTCCTTCGCTCGGATGGTACCGAAATTGTTGACCGCCTGAAAAATGCCAATGACACCTTGCAGGAATTGCTGATCAATGCAGGACGCTCTCTCTCCACTATTGAGGCAAGCCTGTCCAATCAGACCAATCAGTTCCGCGAAGTGGTTGAAAATGTCACAGACAAGGCTGGCGCTTCTGCCAACCAACTGACCGGCAATGTTCAGGACCTGCGCTCTGTCTCAACTGATATTCTTGGTCAAGTTTCCACTCTGACCGAGAAATTCGAAGAGCAGGCATCTGCCCTGGCCAACACAACCCGCTTCATGGAAAGCACCGGCAGTCGTCTGCAAGGCAGCGTAGAGGAGCGACAAGCCGCCCTCTCCGCCCTTACAGAAGAACTTTCTGGTCGTACCGAGGCGATTGAGCAGGTATTGAACAACTTCACCAATATGATCGGCTCCACGCTCAACACCGCTGAAGGTCGGGCTCGCGATGTCGGCATGTTGCTCAGCCAGAGCACCGAAGGGGTTACAAAAGATGTGATGGATCAGCTGGAACAGCTGCGCATCAATGCTGCCACCGAGGGCCGCCGCGCAGCAGAAACAGTGCGTGCTGCTCAGCTCGAAATGGCAGAAGAAATGAACCAGACCATTTCGGACGCCAATAACCGTTTCGAACAGGCAACAACTGATATCCGCACCATCACGCAGGATATCAGACGTGATCTCGATACAACACGTTCTGAACTCAAGCATGGTCTTGCCGATTTGCCACAGGAAACCAAGGAAGCAACTGGTGCAATGCGTCGTGTCGTTACCGAACAGATAGATGCTCTGAAAGAGCTATCCCGAATCGTTCAGCGGCACGGCAACAACTTTGATACGGTGCCAAGTGATCACGCTCCAAAACAGCGTTCATCCCTGCCTCCGGTCAGTCAAAGCAATCGCTCTGCTCCATCGATCCCGCCAATCCAGCAATCGCAATCACAACCACCATTGCAGGATAGCCATATTGCATCCAGCCCAAGCCCATATGCACCACAGAACTCGATGGAATCCGAGGAACGTAGTGGCTGGGTGTCTGATTTGCTGCGTCGCGCTTCTTCCCAACCAGAAGATGCCATGCCACAACCAGGTGACGCTGCAATATTGGCTCCATTGAGCAAAGATATCGTACGCGGCATTGATGCGACCAACCAGACCATGGCTTGGGAAGGCTATCGCCGTGGCGAGGCAGGAAGTTTCACTCGTCGTCTTTATACTCTGAAAGGGCAGCAGACTTTTGAAGATGTTCGCATGCGTTATCAGAGAGATAATGATTTCCGGACCACCGTGAATCGCTATATCGGCGACTTCGAGCGAATTCTGGATGACATCACCCGCAAGGACCGTGACGGTACAGCAACCATGGGATATCTGACATCCGAGACCGGAAAGGTTTATACGATGCTGGCCCATGCTTCCGGCCGCCTCGGCTAAAGCATATTTTCCGAACAGTGCATGCGGTTTTCGAACAGGAATGCGTTCAGGGTATCATCGAGCAAGATCTAAAAAAGGAAGCCATTGGCTTCCTTTTTTATTGTCATACATTGATATTGCCAATTACAAACAGGCACAAAAAATCCCCTGCCACAAAGGGTGACAGAGGATTGATCAGGTCTCTTCGTTTTATAGAAGAAGTTTATCCAAAATCTGTTACACGCTTCTGCAACGGTGCTGGTTCTTCTGCTTCCAATTCCAGATTGCCCTGCTGTGCGGTCTCATTGGAAGAAGATTTCGTAGTTCCTTCCAACCCCATCTCTGTTGCAACACGGTCCATTTCAGCCGCTACTTTGTGCATCTCGGCAACGAGCTGGTTATCATCTCCACTCACCATATCAAGATCATCGTCGAGCATCTCGACCTGATCTTCATCTACTGGTGCAGAAATCGGTGTTTCTTGTTCGCTGAATGCAAGATCATTTTCAGCCTCGGTAGAAATCTCTTCCGAAAGCTCTTCCATGGAGGCAAAAGCCTCATCGCTAATCTCAGGCTCAGTAATTTCTGTCAGTTCTGCATTTTCCTCTTCATTTGCATCTGCTGAAGAAAAACCATCTTTTGAAACGGCAGAAGGACTATCCTCGGTTTCAGTAGATGCAGAGGAAGCAAAGACGTCAGATTCCTCCAAATCTTCCAAGCTGACGGAGTCCGCCCAATCCAACTCGGTCGTTTCGACAAATTCGATACCGTTTTCGCTGCGCTCCATCACACCATTTTCTGGCAGATCACCACCTGCGACAGTTTCAAACATGTCTTCACTGGAATCAGTCTCTTCAGTGCCGACTGGCTCATCTACATCGGCACTGGTGGCAAAAACATCAGCTTCCAGCTCCCCATCAATCACTTCCTCAGAGGAGGCAACATCCATCGGAGCAGCAAAAACGTCAGCCACACCGTCAACCTCACCATCATGGTCTACATCGGGAGCGCCCATCTCGTTAGACGCTTCCACATTATCCAAACTCTGCTCATCGATAGTCGGAGAAACATTCTCGATAGCTGCATTTTCATCCAGATCGATGCTATCAAAATCGATGCTGTCGAAATCGACTTCACCTGCTTCATCAATGGCAACGGCTTCCGCTTCAATTTCCACGTTGTCACCAGAAACAGCGGTGTCGAACAACGCATCGACATCGTCCTGACCAGCAGGATCGCTTTCTATCTCAACAGAACCAAAAAGATTATCTACATCGCTTTGATCGACCCCTTCCCCTTCGAGGGCAGGGCCATTCAACAAATGGGCATCCGGGCGTTGGTCATCTTCACGGACAGCACCAGCGTCCACATTGATTTCGCCTTCTTCCAGCCCCCAAATCTCAATCATTGCATTCACGCGCTTTTCGACATAGCGCATGGCGTCCACGATTTTCTGAATACGCTGGCCGGTCAAATCCTGGAAGGAGCAGGCCATATAGATATTGGTCGCTTGCTCATCCAGTGAATCGCAATGCCCCTCATCCGCGCCTTGTTCACGCAAAGTCCAGGCATATTCCTGAATCTTCTCTGCTGCGCCCAAAATTTCACCGGTCGCATTCTCTGTCTGCGTTACTATGGCATCAAGTTCACTGGAAGCCCGTACGAAGCGTTCAGTTCCCACATCATCTTCATGCTTGATCTGAGCAATTTCTTCTTTTGTCTTTTCAATGGATTGAGCGATATCTGACAGATCCATCTTCAAGCGCTCGACTGCCATCCCCGGGGCACGCTCTTTAACAAGCGTTTTTTCCAGTTTATCAATCGCGCCTAATAGAGTATCAGTATCAGCGTTCCGATTTCTGCGAGCATATTCCGATAAGAACCATCGTCCTCTTGCGGTTTCCATAACCGCAGCTTCAATGGCCAGATAGTCCTCTTGCCGCAAAGGCGATGGTAGTGTCGGCTTGCTCATGGTTCAGACCGTATCCTATCTCAATGGCCGAGAATTCGGCCATTTCCCGCATCTCTGATCAGGATTCTACCTGCGAATCCTTAACCACAGTTTATTTTCTGCTGAGTAGACCCGCAATGCAAATGCAAAGAAATTCAGATTACAGCTGGCGCATGTCGGTCTTTTTTGGTGGTATTTTCATTCCAATGGGGATTTATATTCCCTATTTCTCCCTTTGGTTGAAAGATCTCGGATTAAGCCCACAGGCCATAGGTCTGGTTCTCACCATACCTCTGATCACCCGTGTGATCTTCACTCCCATCATGGGCGGCCTTGCCGATAAGCTCGGTGATCGAAGATTGACGTTGCGCATTTACAGCCTCTTCTACTTCCTCACGTTCGCCGCCATCTTGCTTTCAAACTCCCTGGTCTGGATAATGATGGTCATGATCCTATCCAGTCTGTTTCAGGCAGCCATCGTTCCAGTGTCTGATTCATTGGCCATGGCAGGAGTGCGCAGGCTTAACCTTGATTATGGTCGTATGCGTCTATGGGGATCTGCAGCTTTTATCCTGTCAAATCTGGTTGGCGGGACAATTATCGCCACATGGAGTGAAAGCTCCATCATCTGGATGCTGGTGTCAGGTAATTGTATAACTGCCCTTCTGTCCTTTCTATTGCCCATGGACCCCAGAGTTGAAGATGGCAAGACACTAGCCAAAACCGCATCCTTCGAATGGAAAGATCTGAAACAATTTGTACAAACCGGGTTCTGGATCATTCTGCTAGCGACAGCACTTCTTCAAGCCAGCCATTCATTGCTCTATGGATTTGGCTCTATTTTCTGGAAAGAAATTGGCATTGGCGAAACCCAAATCGGGTTCCTGTGGGCAGTTTCCGTCATATTCGAGATTGTCTTCTTCACCTTCTCCAAGCGTCTGTCCATCTGGCTCACATGGCCAAGACTACTAACGATAGGTGCAATAGGCGGAATTATCCGCTGGGGACTTTTCCCATTGGATTTACCCGTAGAGGGCTATTTCCTGCTTCAAATTCTGCATGCGGCCAGCTTCGCAGCCAGCCATCTTGGCACCATGTTTTTCTTGTCTGAATTTGTCGAAGATCATCTATCTGGTACCGCACAGGGGCTTTTGACCATGCTGTCAGGTCTTTTCATGGCGGCAGGCACCATGATCGCAGGATCACTCTTTGCACAATGGCATGGAGATGCATTCTATCTGATGATGGCTCTCTGTCTGATCTCACTGATACTCATAATGCTGGCAAAACTGGTTTCCATTAAAAAAATTGGTGGGCAATCATCAGAATTTATTGAGGAATAGCCCAAAAACCTGCCACTGATACCAAAGTCGCTCTACTGCGCCGTTTTCTTGATGGGAAAGTGCGCATACGGGATTGGCATTTGCGTTTAGATAAGGCACCCTTGCCACGAGCTTCTGCATTACTCGTGCAGCAAAGCCAAAGTCAGACTGATGCGACCAGGACAGCAAAGACCGGATCTTAAATGACGCGCCCTTCCAGCACCTTCGCCGTTTCGGATGCCAACTCCAATAACGGCTCCAGTTCGGGGCAATTGGAGATTATTGCAAATCCTGAAGGTCCTCTTTTTACCTTATCGGGTCAGTGGACGATCGAAACAGCAAGCGAAACTGACAAACAGGTGGAAGAGGTTCTTCACGATCCTGTTCGCCCGGTTGCCATCGATATGACCGCAGTGACCAATCTGGACACCACAGGTGCCTGGATTATAATTCGTCTGATGCGTGCACTTGAGCTTCCCCAGGACGCTCTGAAAAACCTGAGCAGTGAACAACGCACTCTCTTCCTGACCGTATCGGAAACCAATTTCGAAGCACCAAAACCAACTCGATCCGAGAGCACGGTAACAGCTTTTCTGGCAGCAACAGGACGCAACATCGTCGAAATCTATCACGACATCCAGATCCTCACACATTTGATGGGCGGCGTCGTAAAAGGTTTGCTCGGGGCTTTATTTCATATCCGGCGCCTGCGGATCACATCGATAACCCACCATATCGACCAGACGGGATTGAAAGCAGTGCCCATAGTGGCCCTTATGTCCTTTCTGGTTGGTGCCATTGTCGCACAGCAAGGAGCATATCAATTACGCAAATTCGGAGCTGAACCCTTTGTTATCGATCTGGTGGGGATTTTGGTCTTGCGTGAAGTCGGTGTCTTGCTCACGGCCATTTTGGTAGCGGGCCGCTCGGGCAGTGCATTCACCGCCGAAATTGGCTCTATGAAAATGCGAGAGGAAATAGATGCCTTGCGGGTGATGGGCATCTCAATCACCGAAGTACTCATTACTCCCCGGGTATTAGCCCTCATTATCTCACTGCCACTCCTGGGATTGGTCGCCAATCTGTCCGGCCTTGTTGGTGCCGGCGTCTTACTCTGGGCATACTCGGATATTGCTGTCGACGCTTATATTTCATGGTTACGTGATGCGGTTGCCATCAACACCTTCATGGTGGGCCTGATAAAAGCACCCTTCATGGCACTTATTATCGCCCTGATTTCCTGCTCTGAAGGTCTACAAGTGGGCGGGAGCGCTGAGAGCCTTGGCCGCAGAACAACAGCCGCAGTGGTCAAATCCATCTTTCTGGTTGTTGTGGTTGATGGTATTTTTGCCATCTTTTTCGCAGCCATTGCATTCTAGATCGGGAATAGTCGTCATGCAGCAGCCTTCTTCCCTGACTATCCCCACCGATCAGGCCTTGCTATCCGCACGTGGTATCACCGTCGGTTTTGGTAGCAAACTCATCCTTGATGGGTTGGATCTTGATGTGTTTCGCGGCGAGGTATTGGGAGTCGTCGGTGCCTCTGGAACAGGCAAGTCAGTTTTGCTCCGCACGATCCTTGGCTTGAACAAACGACAAGCTGGGCAGCTGATTCTGTTTGGTCATGACAAGGACCAGCTTGGCGCCAAGGAGCAAATCTCAATCGAGAAGCGCATGGGTGTTCTCTTTCAACACGGTGCTCTCTTTTCCTCTCTGACTGTCTTGCAGAATATCCAGGTGCCGATGAGAGAATATCTATCGCTCCCCCAGCGCCTGATGGACGAGCTGGCCATTTCCAAAATTGAAATGGTTGGCTTGAAACCTGATGCAGCTCACAAATATCCATCCGAACTATCAGGCGGTATGATCAAACGTGCAGCCCTCGCCAGAGCTCTTGCGCTGGATCCTGCCCTGGTCTTTCTGGATGAGCCTACCTCCGGTCTCGACCCAATTGGGGCTGCCGATTTTGACGATCTGATCCTGACCCTTCGAAAATCTTTGGGCCTGACGGTTTTTATGGTAACTCATGACCTCGACAGCTTATACAATGCTTGTGATCGAGTCGCGGTTCTAAGCGACAAGAAAGTCCTGACATCTGGAACCATGACACAATTACAGACTTTCGATCATCCATGGGTTAAGCGTTATTTCTGCGGTACGCGTGCGGTACGACAATGGGATGGAAGCGAATAGATGGAAACCAAAGCAAATTTTGTTGCCATTGGACTGTTCACGCTCATCATGACGGCGATTGGCTTCGGCTTCGTCTACTGGATTGCACGCTACGACGAAACCCGCCCAACGCAGAACCTCACCGTACGCTTTACAGGCTCGGTCGCAGGCCTGACCAAGGGTGGTCTTGTCATGTTCAATGGCATCAAGGTCGGTGAAGTGCGCACCCTCACATATGATCCAACCAACCCCAAATATGTTATCGCACAATTGAACGTGGATTCCGCTATTCCGCTAAAACAGGACAGCACGATCATTTTGTCCTATCAAGGCCTGACCGGTGTTGGATATGTGGAGATGAAAGGCGGCAGCCAGAATTTGCCCAGCGTCTTCGACATGTCGCCTGTACCCGATCTTATTGCACAAAATTCTGCCTTTGAAGATCTTATGGCGGGTGCTCGTCAGATCCTTTCCCGTGCAGACACCGTCTTGTCCAAAGTGGAATCGGTCGTGACAACCAATGAAAGCCGCATCAATAATTCTCTGGAAAATGTCGAAGCTTTTACGGCTGCTCTCAATAACAATTCCGGCAACATCGACAGCTTCCTGAGCGATGCTTCCTCAGCAGCCAAAGGATTGACCAGTTTGTCGGCCAAACTGGAAACTCTCAGCACCAAAGCCGAAAATTTGATTGGTGCAGTGGAGCCGGACAGCGTTCGTACCAGCGTCAAGAATGTTGAAGTCTTCACCGAACGATTAGCAAAAACGTCAGATAGCTTTGAAAATGTCGTGACCGAGGCCACAGCCGCAGCAAAGAATATCAATGAATTCTCCGGTCAGTTGACCAATTCCCTTGGTAAGGTCGACAAACTGGTAGATAGCATTGATCCTGAGCTGGTTACCCAATCTGTTGCATCTCTCAATACATTTGCAAAATCACTTGATAATTCATCAGATGATATCACCATCATATTGGGTCAGGCAAAAGAGGCCAGCACCAATATCAATCATTTCTCCCAAACCATGGCGGCCCGTACTGAGGATTTCAATCAGATCATCACGGACGCACGCGAAATCTCCTCTCGATTGAATATCGCATCCCGGAAAATTGATGGATTGCTTGGCAAAGCAGACGACCTGCTCGGAGACAGCGAAGGTGGCAAAGGTCTCATTGAAGAAGCAACATTGGCAGCGCGCTCCATCCGAAAGGTCGCAGAAAAATTCGAATCAAGAGCCGACGAGATATCTTCCGGCCTTGCTCGCTTCTCTGGCAAGGGTTTGCGAGATGTAGAAGGCATGGTAGGGGAAGCTCGTCAAACTCTTCGCAAATTGGAATCGGCAGTCTCAAAACTGGAAAACGATCCATCTACTCTCATTTTTGGTGGTAATAAGGTCAAAACTTACAACCGACGCCATTAACTATCTATTCACACCTGACTTGACCCGCTATAGCTAGATGCAGTTGGGTGATAATAACAGACACGTTCAATAGAGCGGACAGGTTCAGTGGAGTAGCAGGCCAGTGCGGTTTGGACCAAAATCAAAAAACGTGATTTCCATTCTGGGCTTATGCTTCAGCCTGGTAGCTTGTTCCGGGTTGGGCGGTAAGGAATTGACCACTTACGATCTCTCAGCTCCTGAAGATTTCTCTTCTGTACGAGGTCGAAGTTCAGCACAAATACTGGTTCCTGTTCCATCTGCATTAAAGTCACTCGATAGTGAGATGATCGTCGTCCGCCCGAGTGGATCAGAAATCACCTATTTTGGTGATGCCCAATGGAGTGATCGCCTGCCGCGTGTCATCCAGGAAAAACTGATACAATCCTTTGAGAACTCCAACCTTGTTCGCTCTGTCGCCAAACCCGGCGAAGGGGTCGTGGTGGATTACAAGATCTCTGCAACCATACGCCAGTTTGATTTGATTGATCAGGGCTCAGGGCAGGCAAAAGCAATACTTGCCGTCAAAATCATCAATGACCGCAACGGGCGGGTCAGAGCCTCGCGCACTTTCATAGCAACTCAGCCAGCCAATCTGAGCAGCGCTGAAACCGGTGTTATCGCACTGGATAAAGCTGCCGATCAGATTCTGCTGGAAATTGTTGCTTGGGTCGTAAAGGTCATCTAGGACGTGAACCCATTGATCTGATGAAATTCGGAATCAAAACTGCAAGCAGTATCTTTCCTAAAGCCTCAAGACTTTCTGCAACAGTTCCGGGTCGGCATTACCACCAGATAGAATAACCACTGCAACACCACCATCCAGCTGAACAGCCCCACTTAACAATGCTGCCAACCCGATGGCTCCTCCCGGCTCAACAATCAGATGCATCTGTTTCATCGCAAAGGCCATGGCTTGCAGTACATCATTATTGTTGGCGGTAGCAACGCTACTTACATGATCTTTCAAAACCTCAAAGGTCAGGTTTCCCGGTTGGGGAGCAAGAAGAGCATCACATAGTGAGGGCTCATCACCATCACGGGTATTTTCCGTTTCAACAGGTTGGCCGACTTCAAGGGAGGCGGCCAAATCATCATGACCGACAGGTTCACACGCGATGATCTTACAATCGGGAAAACTGCCGTGGATGGCAACGCTGACCCCGGCCGCCAAACCTCCACCACTCACAGGAACAAGAACTTTGTCAGGCACCAGATCCATGGATATCAGATCTTCTGAAATCTCCAGAGCCAAAGTCCCCTGCCCGGCCATGATATTGGGATCATTGAAGGGATGGATGAAGCATGCACCACGCTCCTCGCACAATGCTCGGGCAATCGCTTCGCGGTCTTCGCTATAGCGATCATAGAAGATAACTTCCGCGCCAGCCGCTTTGGTTCCTTCAACTTTAACCGAAGGAGCATCCTGGGGCATCACGATAGCAGCGTCGACACCAAACAGACGTGCAGCCTCAGCAACGCCTTGCGCATGATTGCCTGATGAACAGGCGACAACCCCGCCTGCTCGCTCTGCTTCGCTCAAATTGCAAAGGGCATTATAAGCACCACGGAATTTGAACGCCCCTTTTCTCTGCAAGCATTCCGCCTTGAAAAACACCTGGCCACCCAATTGCTCGTTCAGAGAAGGGAATGACAAGAGCGGCGTACGACTGGCAACGCCTTCCAGCTTTTGCTGGGCGTTCAAGATATCTGCGAGATCAGGCATGAGGCAAAACTCGTGTAAGGGACCAGGATGAGGTCGAAGGAGGGATAGCATAAGTCTTAAATCCCTTCTTTCCTCAACTCAAGTTCCCTATTCACTTATACTTACATGGGTAGCATGTTCTGACGAAATTGCTCAGCACTGGCAGTCCAGCTGAACTCCGCCGCATAGGCACGGCAAGCATCTCGATCCAGCTTCAATGCTCCCTCAATAGCTTTACCCAAATCGTCATCCAGAACACCAACAGGCGCATCGCCAATCACATCTTTTGGCCCCATAACCGGATAGGCAGCCACCGGCAATCCCGATGCCATGGCCTCCAGCAAAACAATTCCGAATGTGTCAGTCTTGGACGGGAAAACAAAAACATCGCTGGACGCGTAGATTTCGGCCAGCTCTTCGCCTTCTTTCATGCCCAGAAACTGCACGTCGGGAAAAGACTGTTCCAATTTCGCTTTTTGTGGACCATCTCCAACAACTATTTTTGTTCCAGGCAAATCCAATGAGAGGAAAGCCTCGATATTCTTTTCGATCGCAACACGCCCAACATAGAGATAACGCGGATTGTCACCTGTCAAACTACCATTGGCGCGCTCCGGCTTGAACAGATCCAGATCCACTCCACGGCTCCAATAGCTCAAATTCTCAAAGCCACGTTCCTCCAGATCACGATGAAGACTTGGTGTTGCAACCATGCAGCAATGCCCGGCATTGTGAAACCATCGCAGCAAGGAATAGGTCCATTCAGTTGGAATGGGCCAGCGAGCTGCAACATATTCCGGAAAACGGGTATGATATGAGGTTGAAAATGGCAATTTGCGATCAAGACAATATCGACGCGCCCAGAAACCCAATGGCCCTTCCGTTGCGATATGCAAACAGGTCGGTTGAGCCTCTTCAATCATGCGTCGCACTTTATGACCAAGGGTCAGAGACAAACGAATTTCCGGGTAGGTTGGACAAGGAAGCGTCCTGAAGGATTGTGGTGTCAGATAGGATATCTCCAATCCCTTTTCGCACAATTCCTGTCCTAGACGATCAAGAGAACGTACAACACCATTTACCTGAGGATGCCAAGCATCACTAACAATCAACAAGTCCATTAAGCTACCGCCTTGGAGGATAATTTCACAGTGGCAGAATTCTGAGCCTGTTCCTGCTCGCCCCAGCGGATCAGTTCAAATTGACCATTTTCATGTTCGATGAGAGCTGTACAGCTTTCCACCCAGTCACCGGTATTCATGTAATCAATGCCGAATTTCTGATGAATTTCAGCATGATGAATATGACCACAAATCACGCCATCAACCTGATGTTTGATCGCTTCTTGCGAAAGTGTTTGCTCATAGGTGCCAATAAAATTGACGGCATTCTTCACTTTCAGCTTGGCCCAGGCAGACAAAGACCAGTAACCAAAACCAAGTTTGCGACGTGCAAGATTCAATAGTGTATTGACTCCCAACGCCACGCTATAGGCCCAATCACCGAGATGAGCCAGCCACTTTGCATGGCGCACCACCATGTCAAACTGGTCACCATGGATCACAAGCATCTGACGCCCATCTGCCGTTTCGTGAATGATCTTCTCGACCACTTCCACCCCGCCAAAATGAGCACCATAATAATTGCGTAAAAACTCGTCATGATTGCCCGGAACATACACAATACGCGTACCCTTACGCGCCTTGCGCAACAATTTCTGTACAACGTCGTTATGACTTTGCGGCCAATACCAGCTTTTCCGCAGACGCCATCCATCGACAATATCGCCAACCAGATAAATCACGTCAGCATCATGAAGTTTAAGAAAATCCAGCAACAAGTCAGCCTGACAGCCACGGGTTCCCAGATGGATATCGGAAAGAAACAGGCTCCGGTGGCGATAGAGCCCTTCATCAACGGAGGCATTCATGGCGCGCTCCCAACATTAGGAATCTCAGAATCTCTTTTTCGGTTCTGCCGCCTTTTTAAAATCACCCTGTCTCACTTTTGTGACAGTGAAAGATATTCCCCTTCAAACCGTTATTTCCCACATTGAAACGAAAAAGGGGCCATAAAGGCCCCTTCTACAAATCCCGAAAAGAGATCCTAGTATTTTCGGACAATCGGATCGTCACCCGCAAACATCGGTTCGGTCTTCCACTGATAGCGCATGGAAGCTGAGATAATATCCACTCTACTCTCTGCATCCGCACGATAGGAAGATGGAGGAGCACTTGTTTTCTCAGCATGAACAACCGCGTCCTCTACAAAAATATGCGTATAGCCAAAGTCAAAACCCAATTCCTCATTCCACTGATAGGAGAAACCGGCACTCGCCCAAAAACGATTCTCATCAGGAAGACGCAAATTACGATGGGCATCCTGCACCGGGGAAAACTCATAGCCAATACCGGTACGAAGAGTCAGCTTATCATTATAAGCATATTCCATACCCGCAGATGTATACCATCCATCTTGATATTCCAAAGCGAGAGCAGTATTGGCCAAGGATCCATTAATTGCGGATGTGCCTATGCGGCTCCAATTGGTCCATTCTGCCCCAGCCATCAAAGTGAAAGCATCATTCACGCGATGCCTGATGCCCAAACTAACCGTCTCCGGCATATATAGTTTTGCAGTTACATTGGTCACAGTATTGTTTGGAAGTGCCTCGGTTCCATCGACGACATGAAAAGCGGCTGAACGGAAACCGATGCCGATATCGGTCCCCTCCCACGGTGTAAAATTCACACCAGCAGTAAAATTAGGTTCTATGCTGTCCCCCTTCAACTCATGCTTGGCATGAGCACCGGCACTCGCAAGAGGAAAAGAGTTCATTCGAACCTTAAGATACTGGGCACCCAAACCGATACCCAAGCTCAGCATTTCGTTGACTCGATAACCGATAGTCGCCTTCACATCAATGGTCTTGATTCCAGCTGTACGCGAATGGAACGAAGTCGCTGAGTTATGATGTGCCTTGGTAGCAAGTCCGAACGGTGCATTCACGGACAGACCAAGAAACAAATCGTCAGTCACTTGCATGCTGGCATAGGACCCGGGAATAAACGCTGACAATCCGACCTGCCCCGGATCACCAGAAGCTGCAGCACCTGTTGTCTGAATATTGGAAAGCTCAGAATTTGGAATGATCACGCTGTAAACGGATTGAGTTTGAGTACCCTCTACACCGGTAATTGTAGCCGGATTCCAGAATATGTTCGATAAATCACCAGAGGTCGCAGCCATCCCGGCAAAAGAAGTTCCCTGACCAATAGCACTTTGCTCTCGAATGGCGAAAGCACCTGCATGGGCAGATCCGACTGCAGCTGAAAAGATACAGGCCCCAACAAGTACAGCAACACTACCAAGTATGTAGTTCCCAGATGACTGTTTTCTCATAGAACCTCCCTATCCTAACTCCACATCAATCGGTTTATCTATTACCCGAAGCAAAGTTTAAGAAAAGAATTCCATAAGTGCTTTCCGGAAATCAAGCATACTTCCGCCACATTTCAGCCCAACCTGCGTCATTCTGTTTCAGCATGACGAAAACTTTCGTAGTTACCGTAATATTGCATTATTTCGACAGAAGAATCCAATGTTAGAATTTAAATTTTAACATTTAAAAACAAATAGATAAAGAAAATAGACTTCAACTGATCAGATCTTGATATGACGTTCGGGCACCATGAGAAAAGCACATGCCTTTATCCCCACAAATTTCAGTCCATTCCATAATTCTGTAATATTCAGATAGTTTGCCATATCTATCTGCGCCATAAACATGCGAATCTATTCGCAAACACAACTAATGAGAACGAAGTGTTCTATCACTCCATTTCTGTTGCCCCAAACGGCGCTCTCGCAAAATGACAAATAGCCCTGCACTGACGACAATTGCACCACCGATCATAACGGCCAGACTGGGAAACTCGTCAAAAAACAGGATTCCAATCAACAGCGCCCAGATCATATTGAAATAATCAAAAGGTGCGAGCAGGGAAGCTTCGGCCAAACGAAACGCTTGGGTCATTGCAATTTGGGCAACCCCTCCAAAAATACCGGACAATACAAGCAGAGCAAAGGTTTGCAGATCCGGTAGAACCCAACCCCAATGAAGGCTGGCAAGTGCGAACACCGATGTCGCAACGAAAAAGTAGAAAATAATCGACGCATTCGTCTCTGTCTTCGTCATTCGGCGCACCAGAATGGAAGCAACGGACATCAAGAATGTCGCAATCATCGCGGCCATCACACCAAACAACGCATTCTCATCCTGACTGGCTCCAGCGTTGGAGCTCAGGCTTTCCTGCAAACGCGGATAGAGAATAACAAAGACACCGACAAAACCAATCGCCACCGCGCTCCAACGATAAATGCGAACGGTTTCTCCCAAAAAGATTGCAGCCAATGCAACCACCAGCAAAGGGGCGGCAAAAGAAATAGCCGTGGCTTCAGGCAATGGCAGATATTTAAGGGCCAAAAACCAGTTGAACATTGCTGCTGCCCCAACAAAAGAGCGAAAAACATGTCGCCAGGGATGCTGAGTTCGCACACAATCTGCCAGATTCCCCTGAAACAGGCTCATGACAAAGAGGGGCACCAACGCAAAGAAACAACGTGAGAAAACAATCTCACCAGTAGGAATCTCATCTGAGAGGATCTTGATAATGGCAATCATAATGGCGAACAGAAAGGTTGAAAATAATTTCAACCCGATACCGGCAAAGGAAGACATGTGATTGGAACTCTAAAGAGTGAGGGCTCTCTATACCGCCATGATTTGCCTAACATGACAAGCTTTTTCTCCTCTTGGGAAAATTCTCCATGACAGACTGGATTGGGAATGCCATAAACGACTATCCCTTCCTCACCTGTATTGGCCTCCCATATGATCCGCCACGCCCTTCAGGCATTCGATCAGAAGATTTCCGCACTTCCTGATGACACTCAGGGAGCACTCTTTTTGCTGCTCGCAACTTTATGCTTTGGCATTGCCACCGCTTTGATCAAATTGATCGGGCAGCGCCTACACGTCACGCAGATCATTGGCATACGTCAATTCGTCATCATTCTGGCCCTGACACCAGCCCTTTTCGCACTTAGACATCAAAGTTGGCGACTGAATAGGCCCAAGCTGCAGATTCTGCGATCTTCCTTGGCATTGATCGGTATTTTGGCGGGTTTCACGTCCGTGATCTATCTACCTCTTGCTATGGCAACCACCATTGGCTTTACACGCTCTTTCTTCGTTGTGCTGTTTGCTATCCTGATTTTGGGTGAAACCATCGGCTTGCGAAGAAGCCTTGCCATGGTCACCGGCTTTGCTGGTGTTCTGATAGTGGCCAACCCTGGTGAAAATTTCTCCATTTCACAGGAAGTACTCCTGGGTATCTTAGCCGCTGCTGCAGTTGCCATGAATGTGATTTTGATCCGTATTCAGTCTCGCAATGAAATCCCCGCCCTTATGGTCACTTATCAAGCATTGCTGGTTGGTTTGGCGCTGATCATCCCCATGATCTATTTCTGGATCCCACCGACCATGGAAGAACTGGCCATGATCGGAATTATCGGCCTTATGAGCGTAATCGCACAATGGGCAATGGTAAGAGGCTTCAAGGCAGGAGAAGCTGCTGCCATGGCACCACTGGACTATATGCGCCTTGTCTATGCCATTCTGTGGGGCTGGGTGTTGTTTGGCGAATGGCCAGAGCTGAATGTTTGGCTGGGCGCTGGTCTGATCTTTGCTTCAACTCTCTATATCATTCACAGAGATGCAAAACTGAACAAACAGAAACTACAAGACAACAAAAAATCAGCCTCCATTTCTGAAGGCTGATTCCCAATAAAACAACAAACCTTTATCTTGAAGATCAGGCATGCAACATGTTTGAAATCTGATCCAGAAGCATAAGACGCTTCTTCTTCTGATCTTCAAGATAAACATCAGAAGTCGGCTCAACTTCAGATTCGATACGATGGATCTCGCGGTTCACTTCATGATACTCGTCAGAGAGCTTGGCAAAATGCGCATCATTCACTTTGAGATCATGCAGTTTTTGCTCATACTCGGGGAATTCGTCGTGCAATTCGTGCGGTACATGAGACATGAAATCTTCTCCCTTGGATTATATAAACAAGTTTGCAATCATTCCTGCAATCACACCTTGAACCAGATCAAATCAACGCTCAAAACTGCATAATTCCCAATACTTTTATGCAGGTTTTCACCGCCTATTCATCCATGCCAAAACGACTTGATATAACCCTTCCTTCCCCTTCAGATCTCGGGTTCGACGAGCCCGATTTCACAGGATATTGGCGCAACAAATCACATTGTCCTGATAAATCGGGAAGCTATCTGGTTTGGATATATCTGAAACACAATACGCGCCTTGCAAAACCGACAAAGTGCATACTGTCACCTGGTTGGTATGTTTATGCGGGCAGCGCCAATGGTCCGGGGGGATTGCGTGCACGTCTGTCAAGACATCTCGCAAAAGACAAGTCCCGACGCTGGCATATCGATCAACTGACAACCAAAGCCACCCATCGCTATGGTTGGGCATGGATGAATGCTTGTGAGTGCGCTCTGATCACCCACTTGCAAGCTCTCCCAAACTTCCATCATCCTGTGTCCGGGTTTGGTAGCTCTGACTGCCAACAATGCCAGTCTCATCTACTAAAGTGGTCTGAACTCACCACCGAGACATAAATCCTCAACCGCAATGGCGTCTGCTTTCCACCCCTTACGGAGTTTATCTGAAATCTACGGTCCCATATATTCAACATCGCCATGTATCATATCCTTGCCAACCAGTTTGTTGGCTAAATCGCCCGGCTTAATCTGACGATATTTCTTTCCAAGAAAATTTCATGGATGCGAGTAGATGACATAACATGAGATAGAAAAATCGCACCACCTATGATTTAAAATACAACCAAAACAACCCAATAATATTGAAAATACATAGTAATTTCAAATTGAAAACAAATAAACAGGCATGATTAATATATTTTAAAAGATTACGCCTAAAATCAAATCAAGAGCAAAGACAATATTCATAATTTAGACGGCCGTTCGCCATTATGACAATATTGGGAGTCAGAAAATGAACGCACTGCAAAATATCAAGTTAACAACAAAAACGACGCTTCTAATCATTGTCTCAGTTTTATTCTCAATGGCGTCATTAGCAACAGTAACATGGTTTGAAATCAGCGATAAAGTGAAACAGGATGTTATCGCCAAACAGTCGCTAAGCATTCGTGTCGCCGCACAAATATTTGAAACTGCAATGGAAGGTCTCACAGTTTCCAGAAAAGCGAATGGCGAAATCGAAAAAATTGCCATGAGTAGCATACCAGAATTCACTTCACATGAACTGATAGACCGAGTAGGAAGCATCACCGGAGAAACAGCAACGGTCTTTGCGTGGGATGAGAAAACAAAAGATTTCTGGCGCAAAACAACTAACATCAAGAAAAACGATGGCAAACGTGCAATTGGCACCCCACTCGGCCAGAAAGGCGCCGTATATCCGGTTGTCACTGCGGGTAAAACCTTTGTTGGTGAGGCCGTTATTCTGGGCAAATCATATTACACGCTTTATCAGCCTATTTTCTCTGATGCCAATCAGCCAATCGGAATCCTCTATGTAGGGATCGAACGTCAGCAAGTGGAAGCAATCCTGAGCGAAATCACGACCGGTTTGGCTTTTTGGGCAACTCTTGTTGCCATAGTAATTCTGGCCCTTGCCCTTGTCGCAACACGCAAGATGATGGCCCCGTTGCCGGTCATGACCGGTATCCTCAATGCTATTGCCCAAGACAAGCCAACAGAAGGTATCCCCTATCAGGATCGCAAAGATGAAATTGGTGATATGGCTCACTCCATCCTGATCTTGAATGAACACAATGAACAGCGCCGTGATCTGGAAAGCCAGAAATCCGATACTGACAGACAGCGCGTGGAACGTGAAGACAAGCTGAAAACCATCATCTCGGAATTCGATAGCAATATTCAGTCAGTGCTCAATGTTACAGGCGAAAACTCGCAAACCATGGAGACCACGGCCCAAAAACTCAGTGAGATAGCAGAAAACACATCCGAACAGACCACAGACGCTGCAAATATCTCTCATGAAGCAGCCAGCAATGTTCAGGCTGTTGCCTCTGCTGCCGAAGAACTTGCGGCATCAATCGAAGAGATTTCTCGCCAGCTTGGACAAACCCAAGCCGTTGTTTCCACGACAACTGATGAAGCCAGACAAACCAATGAAAAAGTGGCAAGCCTTGATGTGGCGGCCCAGAAAATTGGTGAAGTCGTCAATCTGATTCAAGATATCGCCGAACAGACCAATTTGCTTGCTCTTAATGCGACCATCGAAGCAGCTCGGGCCGGTGAAATGGGCAAGGGTTTCGCCGTCGTAGCTGCTGAAGTAAAGGAATTGGCAAACCAGACATCCAAGGCAACGGAAGAAATTTCCAATCAGGTTACCGATATTCAAACCTCATCCAAGGATGCTGTTTCGGCGATCGCCAAAATCACCGAGACCATGAACGAGGTAAACGATTATACCAACTCAATTGCCGCTGCTGTCGAGCAGCAAGGGTCCGCAACAATCGAAATCAGCAGCAATGTTCAACAGGCTTCGGAAGGCACATCCCTCGTAACCCAGAGAATGGAAACAGTGAACGGTTCAGTGACCGATACACATCAATCAGCCAATCAGGTCCTTTCCGCTTCAAGATCCTCAGCTGAGCAAAATCAGCTACTGGGTTCAAAAATCGAACAATTCCTGAAGGAAATACAGGCAGCCTGACTTATTTCCCTTTCAATCGAAACATGCAAGGGCGCTTTCATTCATTGAAAGCGCCCTTTCTGATTTACAATCATCTCATGATTCCTGATTGTAAAATTTTCCAGAAAATTCAGCTTCATCACTCAACAATCAATTATATCGCCAAACCGTCGGCCAACGACACCTGTTTGACGAGCACTAAATCCTTCACCATTCATTTCGAGATCAGGGATTGAGATCACATCATCTTGATCCCCTAAACACAAAAGGGAGGTCAGAAGACCTCCCTCAATTCGCTTCGTCGCAAGCAAATTCACTTAAACTGTCAGCTCATCGGCTGGCATGTTTTTCTCGCGTCGGGTCACCAATTTGTTCAGCGCAGAGACATAAGCCTTGGCTGAGGCAACCATGGTGTCGGTGTCCGCAGAGCGCCCTGTAACGGTCTTGCCATTTTCAGTCAAACGAGTGGACACTTCAGCCTGTGCGTCAGTTCCCTCCGTCACAGCACTTACCTGATACAGCTGCAAAGTCGCTTCGTGCGGGAAGATCTGCTTGATCGCATTGAAGGTGGCATCAACCGGGCCATCGCCCGTTGCTTCCTTGGTAATATGCTCACCATCCATATCCAATGTCACAATTGCTTTCTGCAGGCCACCGGTGCCCGCAATCACGGTCAACGCAATCACTTTCACTGTTTCAGAAGCACCCGAGACTTCGTCATCAACCAAGGCTTCGATATCTTCGTCAAAGATATGTTTCTTGCGGTCAGCCAAATCCTTGAAGCGATTGAATGCATCCTGCAAGGCATTGTCGCCCAGCTCATAACCCAATTCCGCCAACTTATCACGGAAGGCATGACGACCAGAATGCTTACCCATCACCAAATCGGTACCACCTACGCCTACATCTTCCGGCTTCATGATTTCATAGGTTTCAGCATTCTTCAGCATGCCATCCTGATGAATGCCTGATTCATGAGCAAAGGCATTCTTACCGACAATCGCCTTGTTATATTGAACCGGAAAAGCGGAAACCGCAGAGACCAGCTTGGAAGCGCGGGTCAACAAACGGCTATTGATATTGGTTTCATATGGGAAGATGTCATTACGGGTACGGATCGCCATGACGATCTCTTCCAGGGCCGCATTACCGGCACGCTCGCCCAAACCATTGATGGTACATTCAATCTGACGCGCACCACCCTTTGCAGCTGCCAGCGAGTTGGCAACCGCCATGCCCAAATCATTGTGACAGTGAGCGGAGAAAATGGCTTTGTCAGAGTTCGGTACATTCTCGATCACGCGGCGGAACAATTCGGTAATTTCCTCAGGGGCTGTATAACCGACAGTATCAGGGATATTGATAGTGGTGGCACCCGCATTGATCGCAGCTTCCACGCAACGGCACAAGAAATCGAATTCGGTACGAGTGCCGTCTTCAGCAGACCATTCCACATCATCAACCCAGTTGCGCGCACGAGTGACCGACTCGATCACCTTCTCATAAACACGATCCGGCTCCATCTGCAATTTGAACTTCATATGCACTGGGCTGGTGGAAATGAAGGTATGGATCCGGCCTTTTTCAGCATGCTTGATCGCTTCACCAGCGCGATCAATATCTTTGGAACCAGCACGAGACAAACCACAAACAGTGGAATTCTTCACCACCTTTGCAATCTCTGAGACCGCTTCAAAGTCACCGTTGGAGGCAATCGGAAAGCCCGCTTCGATTACGTCAACACCCATCTCGTCCAGCAACTGCGCGACTTGGATTTTTTCTTCCAACGTCATGGAAGCACCAGGAGACTGTTCCCCATCGCGCAAGGTGGTATCGAAAATTACAATATTGTCAGTCATCGGATTGTTCCCAAAAATTGGACTGGGCCTGGCCTTATCTCATCCGCCAGATCCCTCAGTCCCAAAAAGTCCTGTCAGGTCTGTGATGTTTTATCCCCTAAGTACCCGCATGCCGGCCGAGGCCGATGCCTGTCGGTGCTCAGGGGCAAATAAGTAGGAGTAGGCCAGATAGTGGACGTGCGGACGCTATGGGAGCTTTTGGCTCAACCATGGAAATTTGACCAATTGTGCTCTTTGGAGCGGTCATGAATGCGTCCCACGTCTCTATGGGAGGTAATATACCGTCCCTCATAGTCTGATAGCAAAAGTCTTAACGGATCGAAAACATCCCGGCAAGTGTGTTTTTTGAAATTTTCAGCACCTTTTAGCGAACCGTGACTAGCAAATGGTCGCAAAATGCACCCGGAACAGTCCAAACCATACGGCAAGCCTCATTCTCACACAATTCCAGTGCCTCAGCCATGGATGCCTGTGCCAATGCAAAAAACTCATAATACTGATTATCAGGAACCAATATATCCAGAGCTTTGGCCAGTTCTCGCAAATATCCCTGATGATCCCCTGCCATGAACAGCTTCCATGGTTCATCCACCAGAATTATATCTATGGTCAATCCTGAAGCCCCCAACTCCTGCTGAACCCGTTGGAACAAGTCTTTCGTCGCCGCTTGTGTGCTGGAAGCAACAATCACAACGGCACAGCGCCCTTGTGGATTTTGGGCGTGAGCATGAGAGAGAAAAGCTTTGGCCAAGAAATGATCACTCCGCCCGGCATCTTCCCCACGACGCGCCAACTCATCTGCCACCGGACCCAGGGTAGAGCAAGTACAGATCAAACTGTCCCCTTGTGCTTTTGCGTCCACCATTGCTTCTTCAATTGCAGCCCAGACTTGCGCATTCTCGACGCTTGCCTCAGTAGCTTTCTTCAATAGATCAGCCCGCACAATATGACGCGCAGGCGGTAAATCACGCTTTTGCAGCTCTTTGGAAAACAAATCAGCATTGGACTGAGCGGTATGAAAGAAAACAAGGCTCATGACTATTCCCAGACTAGAGCGAGAGGAAAAGACAGCTTCGCCACAAAATCATCCAAAAGCAATGGCTCAATGCGGATGCAACTATTCCATTGATCAATTTGCCCCAATGAATGAGACATGAAATGCAGATTTTCAGTTTATCCCTCTCCCGGATGACCAAGCTATTTTCATTAAAACAAGGCATCACCATTGCAACTGCAATCTTCGGTACGATGATCATTTCACTGGTGCATGTATCTTCCGCTCAGGCCTTGTCCTTTGCCCCCGGCACCGAGTTTCTGCCTTATAAAAACCAGCGCGCTTGTTTGCGCAATGGCGGCAATTTTCTTCGCTGGAATGGAGAGACATATTGTACGCGCGCCAAGAAACGTCCTGTTCCCCGGCCAAAGATTTCGTCTTACCGCTCCTGTGTTAAAGCGGGTGGAAAAATTGTCAAAGCCAGACCGCGTATCTGTCTTTGGAAAGGTCGCTATTTCCCTCAGAATGTTGCCAAGCCCAAAAGGGACTCCAAACCGATCATCATTCGCAATTTTCGCGAATGCGCCTCCTATGGTGGACGTGTCAAGAAATCCAAACCACCACGCTGCATAATCCTGGGTCGTACATACCATAAACAGGGTAAGTACAGAATTCAGCCCATCAAAACTTACTGAGAGAGCGCTGATTTATGCAAACAACAAAGGCGCAAGAACTCATCTTGCGCCTTCTCATATCCAACCTCTGAGATTCTATCACCTCATAGATACAATTCTCCACGACCAACGACAATGGCACGACCACCAATCCGCTCTCGCACCATCACACCGTTATCAACATCCAGCTCGAGCTGAATGATTGAAGGGCGTCCCATTTCAAAACCCTGTTCAATCACATAGTGGTGACTACCTTGCCCCGGCTTGTCGAAGTGAAAAATCACACCAGCAAAGGCCGCGGCAGCCGAGCCGGTCGCCGCATCTTCAACAATGCCCATGCTCGGACCAAACATGCGTGCATGAAAATCACTGTCATGGCGCTGTGTCTCACGTGTATACAGATAGGCATTATTGTGAGCATGGTTGCCAAAAGCCACATTCCAAGAGGCCGCAACAGGCGCTGCTCGCTTCATGGCGTCCAGATCTTTCAAAGGAACCATGGCAAAAGGCACACCAGCGCTATAAGCTGTTGGCACATGATTTTCAAAGCCAATATCGGTAATATGAAGCCCCAAAGCTGCCGCAATCTCATCCTTGCTTCCCAACGCCGCCGAATAAGGTTCAGACAGCTTTGGAACATCAAAAAAGGCCTCACCCTGTCGCTTGCCGATCAGCTTCACACCGGCACGAACAAGACCGACCTGTTCCTCCAGCAAGATCATGCAATCCTGCTCATCCTTGCAGTCAGGGAATCGCTCCAGCCCAAGCAATACCGACGTACCGACAGTCGGATGCCCTGCAAACGGCAACTCTGAGGTAGGTGTGAAGATACGCAAAGCAGCACTATGTGTCGGGTTTTGCGCAGGATACACAAAAACGGTTTCAGACAAATTGAACTCAGCAGCAATAGCTCGCATGCGTTCATCCGACAGACCCTCACTGTCCAATACCACCGCAAGCGGATTGCCAGACAGACCTTCATCGGTAAATACATCCAAAATGACATAGCGCCGCTCAGTCATCCTTGCCTCCAGTAATACAAACTCAAAATTGTCAGAAAATTCAATATCAACGATCGGATTCGACAGAAATCCCGACCAGCTTCCCAGAAATCAATCCGGATGTCACCCGCCCGGCACATGGAAATCGATAAAATGCCACTCAATACATGCATCAAGCTGCAACAGGGATAGCAAAGCCTTAACAAACAGAAAAAGCCCCGGTCACAAGACCGAGGCTCATAAATCTCAAAGAAAAGAAAAACTTAGTTCTTGTCTTTGTCCACCAGAGCTTTTTCCTTGATCCAAGGCATCATATCACGCAGCTTGCCACCAACATCTTCAATTGGATGGGCCGCATTGCGCGCGCGAACAGCTTTAAAGGAAGCCTGATTGACCTTGTTTTCCAGCATCCAGTTGCGAACAAAAGTGCCGTCCTGAATGTCGGTCAATACACGCTTCATCTCAGCTTTGGTTTCTGGGGTGATGATGCGTGGACCAGTGACATACTCACCATATTCCGCAGTATTGGAAATAGAGTAGTTCATGTTGGCGATACCGCCTTCATACATCAGATCAACGATCAGCTTCAGCTCGTGCAAGCACTCGAAATAGGCCATTTCTGGTGCATAACCAGCTTCGGTCAGAGTTTCAAAACCAGCGCGAACCAGTTCAACAGCACCACCGCAAAGAACAGCCTGCTCACCAAACAGATCGGTTTCACACTCTTCTTTGAAAGAGGTTTCGATCACGCCAGCTTTACCACCACCGTTCGCAGAAGCATAAGACAGGGACAGATCATGTGCATTGCCAGTCGCATCCTGAGCAATCGCGATCAGGGTAGGAACACCACCACCACGCAGATATTCACCGCGAACGGTGTGGCCAGGGCCCTTGGGAGCAACCATGGCAACATCGAGGTCAGCGCGAGGCTCGATCAGATTGAAATGCACGTTCAAACCATGAGCGAAGAGAAGAAGAGCATTCTCTTTCATGTTGCCATGCAAAGATTCGTAATAGATGTCAGCCTGCAGCTCATCCGGGGTCAGCATCATGACAACGTCAGCCCACTTTGCTGCATCGGCAACGGTCATCACTTTCAGGCCTTCGCCTTCAGCTTTCTTGGCAGTTGCGGAGCCTTCACGCAGAGCGATCGCCAGGTTGGCAACGCCAGAGTCACGCAGGTTCAGAGCGTGAGCGTGGCCCTGAGAGCCATAACCAACAATAGCAACATTCTTGCCTTTGATCAGATTGATATCTGCATCGCGATCGTAATATACGCGCATTATCTTTTCCTTTTCCCTTGGCGTCAGGTCACAAAATTACCCAATCGGCCATTCAATTGGTCGAAACCGCAAAGTCTGGACTTGGAGCTAAAGAAAGCAAGCCCCAAGGTCAAGACCAAATTTGTGTCATTGTCTGCCAAAATCGGCTGTAACAGCCACTTGGCGAGGTGTTACTCGTCAATTTCCCCCATGGCAGCCTGAAAACGCTTCACGCTCCCAACAAATCCATGGATCAGGGCATCCGCTGTAAAGCCGTGCCCGATGGAAACCTCATTGATGAATGGTGCCCGTTCTATCAGAGCAGGAAGATTATCTGGTGTCAGATCATGCCCTGCATTCACACCAAGGCCAGCTTCACGAGCTGCCACGGCCGTTGTCACGACATCATCCAGACAAACTTTTTCCTTGATCGGATCATCATAACAACCACCATATGGACCGGTATAAATCTCAATCCGGTCAGCCCCCACTCTGGCGGCTTTGGCCGGTTGTGCTGGGTCAGCATCCACAAAGAGGGACACACGAATGCCAGCGCGTTTCACGCGCGCAATAACATTCTTGAGCAAAGCCTCATTGGCTTCAAAATCCCAACCATGATCAGAAGTGCTCTGCATCGGGTCATCCGGCACAAACAGAACCTGATCAGGTTTGATCTCTTCATTCAAAGCCAGAAAGACCTCATCAGGATAGCCCTCAAGACAAAGTTCCTTCCCCGGAAACTCCTCACGGATCATGGTGATCAGATCACGGGAATCCTGACGGCGAATATGCCGTTCATCAGGACGAGGATGCACGGTAATGCCCTTTGCTCCTGCTTCAAGTGCTATTCGCGCCATGCCGACAACACTGGGCCAAGGCAGATCGCGACGATTTCGCAGCATCGCGACCGCATTCACGTTTACACTAAGACGAGTCTGCATTTGCATCCCCTCCTGACAGGATTGATCCGATCAAACCACAGATAATCAGGTTTTATCGGCGCCGCGCCGCAAAGCAACCACACCAGTGCGGCATACTTCAACAAGCCCCAGAGGTTCCATGATTTTGATGAATTGTTCAATCTTGTTTTGTCGCCCGGTCAGCTCAAAAACAAAATGATCAGTCGTTGCATCGATCACGGTTGCCCGGAAGGCATCCGCCAAGCGTAAGGCTTCCACGCGTTTGTCGCCTGTGCTGGCCACTTTGACCAACGCCAATTCACGCTCCAACGGCTTATGGCCATTGGCCGTCAAATCCACAACTTCATGCACCGGAACCAGTCGGCCCAGCTGAGAGCGGATCTGCTGCAGTACCTGGGGAGTAGCCGTTGTCACGATAGTGATGCGCGACAGATGATCTTCGTGCGATGTTTCGGACACCGTCAAAGAATCGATATTATAACCACGACCGGAAAACAGACCGATCACGCGAGCCAGAACACCTGGCTCGTTATCCACCAACAGCGACAGCGTATGCGTTTCCTGAACAGTAGAGACTTCTTCAATGAAATAGGCAGAACCTTGTTGCATCTGCTTCTTCCTTCTTAATTTGTCATTGTCGGGATCAGATCAAACCAGCTTTTTGCCGGCATCGCCAATCGCAGTTGCAATTTTGTCTTCGTCTTCTGCTTCATCAGACATCAGCATATCGTTATGGGCACGACCTGATGGAATCATCGGGAAGCAGTTGGCCAGTTTCGCTACACGACAGTCGAAAATAACAGGACCGTCATAGTCAATCATCTCATCAATCGCTGCATCCAGCTCACTCGGTTTGTCGCATACAATGCCTTTCGCACCATAGGCTTCGGCCAGTTTGACAAAATCAGGCAGGGCTTCGACATAGGAATTGGACAGACGGTTACCATGGAGCAATTGCTGCCACTGACGCACCATGCCCATATATTCGTTATTCAGGATCATAACCTTGACTGGCAGACCATATTGAATGGCTGTCGACAATTCCTGAATATTCATCTGAATGGAAGCATCACCCGCAATATCAATCACCAACGCATCAGGATGAGCTGCCTGAACACCAACCGCGGCAGGGAAACCATAGCCCATGGTGCCAAGACCACCAGATGTCATCCAACGGTTCGGATCTTCAAACTGCAGATATTGGGCAGCCCACATCTGATGCTGGCCAACCTCGGTAGTGATATAGGTATTCTTTCCTTTGATCTTCTCATTCAAGCGTTGCAAGGCATATTGCGGCATTATGATATCGTCGTTCGGGCGATAAGCCAGACAGTCGCGCTTGCGCCAGATCTTGATCTGCTCCCACCAGTCAGCCTGCGCCTGTTTGTCTGGCGTCTTGCCAGAGGCTCGCCAAACACGAACCATGTCTTCCAGAATATGGCCTACATCACCAACGATTGGCAGGTCCACACGAACAATCTTGTTGATCGAGGATGGATCAATATCAATATGGATCTTTTTTGAATTTGGTGAGAAGGCATCCAGACGGCCGGTGATACGATCATCAAAACGTGCACCGATACACAACATGACATCACAATCATGCATCGCCATGTTCGCTTCATAAGTGCCGTGCATACCCAACATGCCGAGCCATTCGTCACCAGTGCCAGGATAAGCACCAAGCCCCATCAGAGTTGAAGTGATCGGGGCGCCGGTCAAGGCAACCAGTTCACGCAGCATTTGGCAGGCTTCCGGACCAGAATTGATCACACCGCCACCGGAATAAATGATCGGCTTCTTGGACTCCATAAGCATATCCACTGCGGAACGAATGCTATCCAGATCACCCTTTACCTGAGGATGGTAGGTCTTGTGACTGACATTTGTTGGCCCATGATAGGTACCTTCCGCAAACTGAACATCCTTTGGAATATCAATTACTACAGGACCTGGACGGCCGGAACGAGCGACATAGAATGCCTCATGCAGAACACGGGACAATTCCTCGACATTGCGAACCAGATAATTGTGTTTGGTGCAAGGACGGGTAATCCCGGATGTATCACATTCCTGAAACGCATCCGAGCCAATCAAAGCAGTCGGAACCTGACCGGTAATGCAGACCAGAGGAATGGAATCAAGCAATGCGTCAGCAAGGGCGGTTACAGCATTTGTCGCACCAGGACCAGAAGTCACCAGCATCACGCCAACCTTGCCAGTTGAGCGCGCATATCCCTCAGCGGCATGGCCTGCACCCTGCTCGTGGCGCACCAGAATATGCTGTAGCTCGTCTTGTTGGAAAATCTCATCATAAATCGGGAGAACAGCCCCACCGGGATAGCCAAAGACATGGTCAACACCCTGATCTTTCAGAGCTTGAATAACCATTTCAGCGCCTGTCATCTGCCGTGTCATTTATTCCATTCCTCAAAACTGCCAACAGTCCACATGTCTTATCATTCTTGCGCCAATAAAAAAGGGCCCGTCAGAGGCCCTAGATGCGCACTACTATTTGCAATGGTTACCCAACCATCACAGCAGCGCGCCTACTCACTAGAATGACAAGAATATTTCGCATAATCGACTTTTCGTTTCCATTCATTTCGCGAAGCAACCTAATGAGCTTCAAATAATTCGTCAAGTCATAAAGCCGTGGTTTTTAACGATTAGACCAGACTTTAGGCTAATTTCCACGTCTATTTTGCTGCATCCGCGCTTCAAAATGAGCAAATGCAGCATTTGCGGTCTCAAACACCGGCCAATCACCCATCTGGTTGCGGATCCAGGTCATCTGCCGCTTGGCATAGCGCCGAGTATCACGCTTGCATAAAGTGATGGCTTCATCAAGCGTCATCTTACCTTTGCTATGGTTTGAGAGATGTTCCACCCCGATTGCCTTCATGGCTGGCAGGATTGGATCAATTCCGAGCGCGCACATATGATTGGCCTCATCGATACCTCCCAGTTCAACCATTTGATCAAACCGATCCTCAATTTTTTTGTATACCACTTCACGAGGAGGACAGAGGACCAGCCGCCACGCATCTTGTACAACATTTACATCATGGCGCATGGCACTTTGCGCCTGCCAATAGAGCAAGGACTTTCCCGTTGCGTCATAGATTTCCAATGCACGCAAGATGCGCTGTGTGTCGCCAGGCTTTAATATTGCAGCCATGTCCGGATCTCGCTCGGTCAACAACTCATGCAAGGCTTCGGCTTCGCCCAGCCGTTCCTGTTCTACTTTCCAATATTCTCGGATCTCGGCAGGCACATCCGGCATATCATTCAAACCTTGCAACAGGGCCTTGAAATACAGTCCTGTCCCTCCGACCAAAATAGGACATCGACCTGAGGTACGAATATCCTTGATCTGCGCCACCGCATCATCCAGCCAACGCCCCACAGAAAAACGCTCACCTGGATCTACATACCCATAGAGCCGGTGCTCAACACCCGACATTTCCTCTTCGAACGGACGTGCAGACAGGATCTGCAAACCGTCATAGATCTGCATACTATCAGCGTTGACAATCACCCCATCAACCATTTGCGCAATCCTCAACGCCAAAGAAGACTTGCCGCTGGCGGTCGGTCCCGCTATCAACACAGCATCAGGGATGGAGTGGGTCATCATTTTCGTCCATTTGCCAAATCAATCAACCAGGCCAGATGCCTATGGCATTCTGAGCATTGCGGGGTTCCATGTCTTTTGTTCTGACCGCCATCAGCGCACCAGCCAGACCAGTCATCACATCCGATCTTGTGGCCAAAATTCAGTCACTCATCAAGGTGGATCACACAATTTCCTGGCTTATGCAGGATGTAGCAGTTGATTTTATCATTCCAGAACACCCTGACTTTGCCAATTTGCAGGCGGAAGTCAAAATTGCCCTTGCTCGGACTCCGGTCGATTTGACACTGCAACCGATTGACGGGCGCCGCAAACAGCTGCTGCTGGCTGATATGGATTCAACCATGATCCAACAGGAATGCATTGATGAGCTTGCTGATGAAGTTGGCCTGAAAGATAGTGTCTCCTCTATCACCGCTCGTGCCATGCGTGGAGAAATCGATTTTGAGCCAGCCTTGAAAGAGCGCGTAGCCCTTCTCAAAGGTCTGGATCTGTCCGTAGTCGACAAGCTGTTTGAAAACCGTATCACCTACACGCCAGGTGGCAAGACCTTGATCCAGACCATGAAGGCCAATGGCGCTTATTGCGCATTGGTTTCTGGTGGTTTCACTCACTTCACTTGCCGTGTACGAGCAGAACTCGGTTTTGATGAAGATCGCGCCAATCTGCTAATTGAGGAAAATGGGACACTCTCCGGTGAAGTTGGCATGCCGATCCTTGGCAAGGACGCAAAGCGGCAACGCCTTCATGAATTGGCGAAAGAGCTCAATCTCGATCTGAATCAGTCAATGGCCGTCGGTGACGGTGCCAACGATTTGGCGATGATTGAAGACGCTGGAGCCGGAGTGGCCTTGCATGCCAAACCAGCTGTCGCTGCTCAAGCTCGCTTCGTCATCGATCATGGCGATCTGACCGGGTTGCTATTCCTACAGGGATATAAAGCCGAAGAGTTCGTCACCAACTGATAGAGCGAAAGATTCAACTCGGACCTAAAAAGGGGCTAATCGGCCCCTTTTCTTTTATCCATGTCCAGATATCTATTCCTTTGGCAATCGAAGTGGGACGAACACCAACTCCCCACCATCAGGTCGCGCCAGCAAGAAGAGAATTGTCTGCTTACCTTCACTTTTGTGGGCTTGAACCCGCTTGGCCACATCTTCTGGTGTAGAGACGATTTCCTGATCCATCTCCACGATTACCATGCCAGCAGCTATGCCCTTTTCAGCAGCCTGACTACCTGGTTCCACAGCTTCCACCACAACCCCTTCAACGGTTGCTCCAAGACCGTGTTTCTTACGCTCTGCCTCCGTAAGAGATGTCAAACTCATTCCCAATAGTATGGGACTGGATTGTTCTTTTCTGCTCAACCTCTGCAAATCTTCACTCGCTTCAAGATGGCCGATTTTAACAGTCAAAGTCTGCCTCTTGCCCTTGCGAATGATGACAACTTTAACCTTGCGACCGATCTTGGTGTCCGCAACCATACGGGTCAGATCCCGAATGGTATCAATGTCACGCCCGTCAAAGCCAATCACAACATCACCTGGACGAATTTGGGCAGCATAAGCTGGTCCTTCTTCGTTCACCCAGGACACCAATGCTCCACGCACTTCATCAAGCCCCAACCCTTCAGCAAGATCTTCTGTTACCTGTTGAATGCGAATACCAAGCCAACCACGACGCGTCTCACCATATTCCTTCAATTGATCCAGAACATGCTGGGCAATCTCGGAAGGAATGGCAAAACCAAGGCCAATTGACCCACCAGTAGGTGAAATAATCGCGGTATTGATACCGACTACATTGCCATGCATATCAAACAATGGACCACCACTATTGCCTCTATTGATCGCAGCATCCGTTTGAATGAAATTGTCATAAGGTCCGGAATTGATATCGCGGTTACGGGCAGACACAATTCCGATGGTAACAGAACCACCCAACCCAAAAGGGTTACCAATGGCCATAACCCAATCCCCTACCCGCATGGTCTCCGACGGTCCAAATTTGACAGTTGGCAGAGGCTTGTCGCTATCTACTTTCAAAATGGCCAGATCGGTCTTGCTATCACGCCCCAGAATCCTGGCAATGAGCTGTTTGCCATCTGAAAACTTGACCGAAATTTCATCAGCATCAGAGATGACGTGATTATTGGTCACAATCAAACCGGACGGATCAATCACAAAACCCGAACCAAGAGATTGAACCTTTTGTTTGCGCTTTTTTGTAGCTCCATCTTTTTCAAAAAAATCTTCGAAAAATTCTTGGAACGGAGATCCTTCCGGCACTTGGGGGATAGGAATACCACGCCGTGTTTCGACCACTTGCGTGGTCGAGATATTGACCACAGCTCCCATCAACTGATCAGCCAGATCGGCCACCGATTTCGGTCCGCGCGCAGTCTCATGAGCATCAACGGCCGGAGCAACAAATACAGCGCCAAGAAAACCAAGTCCGATAGCAGCAATGGTGGTTCTCGCCCAACGTGCGAGCCAAAGAGCTTTCTTGTCCACCGAACGATTGTGATCGATATCGCAGCTGCTTCTCATAGACTTAATATCCTATATTACCTTCACCCTATCGTGTCATGTCTGAATGACAGAAAAAAGGTCAGTCAACTCAAATCCCGATCAAACCCACGTCAAATAATGGGCATTTCGCAAGGTCAAAGCTTGAACCATCACGCAAAAAGGCCTGCAGCTCATTTAAGCCGCAGGCCCCATTTTTATGAAGATCGGATCAGCCAGACAATCACAACTCCCAACGCCATGGCGATCACACCTCCAAGACGCAGATTGGAAGAAGGGATGGTCAACATCTCGACCATCATCCTCTTCATTGAGTCTGGAGCAATTGCATAAATCAATCCCTCCAGAACCAATACCAGCCCGATTGCCAGGCCCAGCTCAGTCATCAAAGCCTATCCTTTGCTGACCTTACTGCGCCGCAGGAGCAGATTGTTTTTGCGCGCCGCCAAAGAAGTCAAAGAATTCACCCTCTGGAGACAGAACCAGACGGGTATCTCCTTTTGCGAGGCTGCGTTCATATGCCTGCATGGTACGGTAAAACTCAAAGAAACTTGCATTTTTACCATAGGCAGCGGAGAAAATAGCATTCCGTTCCGCATCGCCTTCACCTCGAGTGATTTCAGAGTCACGCTTGGCATTTGCGATGATCACAGTCGCATCGCGATCAGCACGAGACCGGATTTGACGAGCAACTTTCTCACCATCGGCACGAATACCATTGGCTTCCTGCTGACGCTCTGTCTGCATCTGGCGATAAACAGCATCGGAGTTCTCGCGAGGCAGATCAGCACGACGAATACGATAATCGACCAGCTCAACACCCAGACGTTTGGTCTTGATGTTGACCGAGTCACGAATCGCTTCCACCAATTGATCACGCTTGTCACGAACAATATCACGGAAATCCAGATCAGCCGCACCATCACGCAAAGACGAATCCATGAAGCCGTTCAACTGACCTTCGAGGTTGATCAGGGTTTTGGCTTTCTGTTTGAACAGGATTGGATCTGTAATCTTGTAGCGAGCGAAGGAATCGATCACCAGACGCTTTTTGTCGGAGGCAATAACCTCACGTTCGGACTGTTCCAGATAACGCGCCCGCTTATCAAGATATTCCACGCGTTGAATGAACGGTATCTTGAAATACACACCCGCATCAGCAACCGCTTTTTCAATACGGCCAAACTGGGTGATCACAGCCTGCTCCATTGGATAAACAATAAAGACAGACATATAAACGCCAATCGCAACAAGACCGGCAACAAAAAGACTGAAAATAGCTTTACCAGACATGCTTAGTTCCCCGCCTTCTTGGTCAATTCATTAAGCGGCAGATATGGCACAACACCACTTCCTTCTCCGCCCTTGTTATCCAGAATGATCTTGTCAGAAGAACCCATGACTTTTTCCATGGTCTCCAGATACAAACGCTTGCGAGTGATATCCGGGGCTTTTTCATATTCGCCCAGAACTTTCATAAAGCGATCTGCCTGACCACGAGCTTCAGCCACAGTCTGCTCACGATAGGCGTTTGCAGCTTCCAAAATCTGTGCGGAACGACCTTCTGCTTCCGGCACAATCTTGTTGGCATAGGCCTGTGCTTCGTTCTGAAGACGGACATTATCGGCCTTCGCCGCCTGCACATCGCGGAACGCATCAATCACTTGTTCAGGTGGCTCGACATCCTGCAACTGAACCTGAATGATGTTGATGCCAGCTTTATAAGTATCCAACATCTTCTGGGTCAATTCCTGCGCGGCCAACTGAACAGCAGGACGATCACCAGTCTGGATCTCATCCATGGTGTTCCGCCCCACCACTTCACGCATTGCCGATTCTGCAACCTGTTTCACAGCCAAATCAGGACTGGCAACATTGAACAGATATTGCTCGGGATCCTTGATGTTCCACTGAACCTTGAAGTCCACATCAATGATGTTTTCATCACCAGTCAGCATCAAGCTTTCTTCGGGTACATCCCGACGGCTGGTGCCACGATTGGACGTGAATTCACGCGATCCAATGGTGATATCGCGAATCTGATCCACATTGACGGTCTCTGCACGACCAACTGGATATGGCAGATTATAGTTCAAACCCGAGGTTGACACGCCAAAAGGCTGTCCAAGAACCATCTCGACACCCAGCTCACCTTCCTTGACGGTATAAAAGCCGGTTGCCAGCCACAAAGCTGCAGCACCGATAGCAATCAGGCCAATGCCCTTGCCACCAAGAGAACCGCCACCTTGGCCTCCGCCAGGAAAAGCACGTTTCAGCTGCTCTTGACCTTTGCGGATCATATCTTCCAGATCTGGGGGATTGGGGCCGGAATTCTGTGGTCCTTGTCCCCAAGGTCCACCATTGTTACCGCCACCTTTCCAGGGGCCTCCGCCACCGCCATTCTGATTGCTCCAAGGCATAGTCTATCCTTATGTTAGGAACCAATTGACCCAAATGTTTGTGCTCTTTTATATCCGCGGTTGTAAAGAAGCGGTTACAAGGCATGCAGCATCATTCGAGCCATTGTGCAAATTTCGTTCGTGAAAACAAAGTGGTGAGCAGCGAGATGAAAATCAAGAGGAAATAGGGACAAACTCGCCACTTTTGGTGAATAATAGCCCAATATTGAACACAGCAGGGAGTTGCCCGACAATAATGGCTTCCCAAAGAACCAAAGCAAGCATCAATCATGCACAATCAAAGAACTGCCGATCATCCGAATCCTTCCCCTCACTCACGCTCGGTGGGAGAAATGATGAATCTTGGGCCACAAAGTCAAAAATGGTTGAAGGAGCTGGAGATTCATACTGAAGAAGATCTGCGCAAGCATGACATACTCGATGTCTATCTTGAGCTAAAGGCCCGCCATCCTCAAAAAACCACGCTCATGATGTTGTGGGCGCTGCAAGGCGCATTATTGGACATGAACTGCATTTATCTGCCAGCAGAAATCAAGGACCAGCTGAAAAAAGAGCTAGCCGAACGCAAATAACAAAACCAATCCCGCTCTATCGACGCTCATAAATGGCAAAAGTCATGGGCGCACTATCCCGCTCCCCTTGCATCGTTTCATCTTTGGAGATCTGCTTCCATACCTGCTCATCAATATCTGGAACAAAGGTATCGCCTTCAGGTTCTGCATGAACATGGGTGACATAGAGACGATCAGCCCGATCCCAAAGAGCTTTATAAATTGACCCGCCGCCAATCACTGCGATCTCGTCAACGCCCTTCACATCGGCATCTTGTTCACAAATTTCCATCGCATTCTCAATGGATGAGGCAATCAGAATTCCTTTGGCAGAGAAAGTCTCATCACGGGTAATGACCACATTCGCACGCCCCGGCAAGGGTCGCCCAATGCTTTCAAAAGTACGCCGTCCCATCAACAACGGCTTTCCCATAGTCAGAGCCTTGAAGCGTTTCAAATCGGATGAGACATGCCAGGGCATGTCATTATCCTTGCCAATCACCCCGTTATCGGCCACGGCAAAATGAAATACTATTTTGGGCTGGCTATTTTCCTGCACCATTACACGGCCACCTCACCGGCAATATGCGGATGCGGGTCATAATCGCTCAACTCAAAATCCTCATATACGAAAGAAAACAGATCTTTTCGCTCTGGATTGAGCCTCATTTTCGGTAAAGAGCGGGTATCACGGGTCAATTGCAAACGCGTTTGCTCGAAATGATTGGAATAGAGATGTGCATCCCCCAGAGTATGAACGAAGTCACCAGGTTTCAGGTCGCAAACCTGGGCAATCATCATGGTCAACAAGGCATAAGATGCAATATTGAACGGTACGCCAAGAAAGACATCAGCCGAACGCTGGTAGAGCTGGCAAGATAACTTGCCATCCGCCACATAGAACTGGAACAGGCAATGGCAAGGAGGCAAAGCCATCCGCTCGACGTCTGCCGGGTTCCACGCAGTCACCATCAAACGACGACTATTGGGATTGGTCTTGATCTGCCCCACCAACTGACTGATCTGATCGATTGTGCCGCCATCACGTGCAGGCCAGCTGCGCCATTGATGGCCATAAACAGGCCCCAAATCACCATTCTCATCGGCCCATTCATCCCAGATTCGAACCTTGTTATCTTTCAAATAAGCAATATTGGTATCACCAGCCAAAAACCACAAAAGCTCATGAATAATTGAACGCAAATGCAGCTTTTTGGTCGTGAGCAACGGGAAGCCGTCACTTAGATCAAATCGCATCTGATGGCCAAAAACGGAGCGTGTACCAGTGCCGGTGCGGTCGCCCTTATCGACGCCGTTTTCCAATATATGACGCATAAGATCGAGATAGGCCTGCATGATCGCTCCTTGAAAGCATGGATTGGATATTCGCTATTTAGCCGATTCGACGCAGCAATAACCAATTCAAATCGTGGATGGTTTTCATTCCCCCCCTTTCTTTCCCGTAAGCCGCACCCTATATTCAAAATGTCACTCACGTGACTATGGCAATAAATGGCCTCTGTAATAAGCCTATCGGACCCGGGGGCGGTACCCGGCGCCTCCACCATAAGAACCGTCTTCTCCATCAGAGAGTTGGCGATTTTTATGATGGGGGCGAAATAGGATCGACGAGGGTGTAAAAATTGTGTTTTTGCTCGGCATTGTACCACCGTTATCGGGCTAATTTTGTAGTTGCAAACGACAACTATGCAGGGTCACGCCTCGCTGCTGCTTAAGCAGTGCGGTAACCCACTGAACTCCTAGTCGGTTTGCTCGGCTAGGCGGGGTTCGGAGGCACCTGGCAACAGAAGCCTCCACTGATTTTCCAAACCTTAGGGCCCGTCCGTGCGAATGATACAGGAACCGCGGTCCGTGAAGGGAGAACTCCATGTCCGAAGACCTGATCCGTTATGATATTCTGGCACAAGACGCCTTACGCGGTGTGGTCAAAAAGGTTTTGACCGAAGTGTCCGGCACTGGTCTTCCTGGAGAGCATCATTTTTATATCACTTTCAATACGCAAGCCCCTGGCGTACGTATTTCCCCGAGATTACTGGGCAAGTATCCCAAGGATATGACCATCGTTCTACAGCACCAATTCTGGGATATGCAGACCAGTGAAACTGCCGTTGAAATCGGCCTGTCTTTCGACGGCATCCCGGAGAAGCTCTATATTCCTTATACCTCCATCATTTCTTTCATTGATCCCAGCGTGCATTTTTCACTGCAGTTCGAGGTTGAAGAGGAATATGACGAGGATGAAGAAGATGAAAATCTGATCTCTGAAGAAGAACAGGACGATATTATCCTCTCGGTGATTGGTGACGTTGACGAAGAAAAAAGCGAATCGCCAAAAAGTACCAAGGACGACAAAGATCAGGCAGCTGCAAATGCCGAAAACAAAGATGCAGAAAATGTTGAAGAGAAAGATGGTGACAAAGGTGAAAGCGAAGCAAAGCCGGAAGGTGCAGAAGTTGTATCTCTGGATGCATTTCGCAAAAAGTGAACCCCCGACCGGATATATCTCACGCACCATCACGTCATCAGCTGACTTTCAAGGAGGCTTTCATGGCAGAAATCATCAATCTGCGGCAGGCCCGCAAGGCAAAGATACGCACTGAAAAAGACGTTAAAGCCACCGAAAATCGTCGTTTACATGGACGCAGCAAACAAGAAAAGCAGCAATCCAGAAATGAAGCATCCAGACTGAAGCAACATCTGGATGGTCACAGATTGAATTCTGCAAATTCCGATGAACCGGAATAGATAGAAAGAGATGCAAAAGCACTCCGTCACCATTTCTGGCCACCGCACCTCCATCAGTCTGGAAGACGAGTTCTGGATTGGTCTCAAGGCCATTGCTGCCACACGCAACAGATCTCTGGCAGATGTCATTCGCCAGATCGACAAGGATAGAGGAAGTACAAATCTGTCCTCCGCCATCAGACTGGCTGTGCTCAACTTTTATAAAGCACAGATTCAACCCACTCCTTCTCCGGATAACGAAACATATCAGTCCAACTGAATGATCAAATCAGGCGACTGACGCAGCCGCTCGAACAGATCCTGTTGGCTTCCCCGCTCATATCCCAATGAAACCCCACGCGCCGGAGCTTTGGGTAAAATCCTCAATCGATTGGGCAACACCTGAATTGCGTCAGCACCGACAGTTTCATCTGCCGAAACAATGGTGCCGGTGGTTTCAATTCCACCAGTAACTATCCCATTTTGAGCACTGAAAGACAAAGGGTCAGCTGGCTGATCACTGGATTGACTACCTTGCTGCAATGGTGCCAATGGCTTGATCTCAATACCATTCGGATCAAGTTCATCGGGGTTGATCCATTCTTTACGCGGTTTTCTCTGTTTGCGACGCAACTCCTCAATCCGCAAGCGCTCTACCTCTTGCAGACGCAAGAGTTCCTGACGAGCAGCTTCAGCTTTGCGAGCCTCTTCAGCTTTACGCTCTTCCTCAGCCAAGCGAACTTCTTCCGCCTCTCGAGCCAACCGGGATTCTTCTTGTTGTCGTGCAGCCTCCGCCTCTTGAGCTTTTCTGGCTTCTTCCTCAGCGCGGCGTTTTTCTTCAGCTTGACGGACCAACTCTGCTTCGCGGGCTTTCTTGGCTTCCAAAGCTTCCTGAGCTTTGCGGGCAATCTCTTCCTTCGCCCTACGTTCCGCTTCTTCCTTGGCTGCAAGAGCGTCGATTTCCCGTCGCTTGGCCTCCTGACGATAGAGTTTGATTTTTCTCCGGAACCCTTCTTTCTCCAGAATGTCGGCCTGCATGGTCTCAATGCGGTCAACTTCTCGCTCAAACGCTCGAATGCTCAAATACCCGGTGAAAGGCGCCACGTCTATCAGACGTTTCGGTTCAGCCAATGCACCAGAAAAAACGACACCAACTTCCGGTACCGCACCGGTGACCGCATCTTCTTCTCTTGGTTTTACAGAAATAGACCAATCACCGGCCAATGTCTGTTCATTCAGATCCATGGTCAAGCTGCCACGAGATAGCAGTCCATCGCTGTCATTACCAATCGACCCGGTCCGAAGAGCCCCACCTGCAAGACGGAATGTACCATCAAGACTTGCAACATTCACCGATCCAGCATCGAGATGTGATTGAAACGCATCAGAAATCGCCTTGTCTTCCAATGGCAGCCCAGCATCCACTGCCCGCACAACCAAATCAAAAGCCGAAGGGTTCAAATAGCGCAAAACAGCTTTTTTTACAGTGAAGGCTCCCGAACCTGACAGTGTTGAAACCATACCGGCCAAAGAGCGACCTTGTGCCTCAAAGTCAATCACGCTATCCAACAAACCATCGGCAACGGCGCGCCCTTCTCTCTCCCAAACCAACGGAGCCAAAGCGACATCCCCAACCTGCACATGGCCTTTGGCAACACCTTGCCCGTCAACATTGCTGATCTGCAAATTACCAGACACGGAACCACCTTCAAGGAGGCCTTTCATATTGCGAATAATCAGTTGATCAGGTTGCCAGGAAAGCTCGAATTTCGGCTGTTGAAGTATATAAGGAGCCGCCAATTCCATGGAACGTGCATCAACATTGAGCTTTAGGCGCACGGGATAGAGTTCACCAACCTTGGATGGAGGTAAAAAGGCTATATCCTGCCAATCAGTACTATTTGATGTGAGGCGTCCCGGGCCAAGCAGACTTTCACCCAACCAATATCCATCCAGATCTCCCAGCGAAAGAGATCCTTCCATCAACCCTTCATTGCCTTCCAGGCGATAAACAAGATCACCCGCAATTGGCTGACGATTCCAGCGTCCCCGCAGATCCTGCCAACGAGCATTATCCCCCTCATAGCGAAACTTTGCTGACAACTCGACCGGCAAGGCCTGCGCAAGATCTCCCATTGGCAATCCAAGAGCCAAAAAATAAGGTGCTAAATCATCAGCTTGCAACGCGAGATCACCCTCAACGTGAGTTTTAGCCAGCACATCTTTTCCATCACGTTTTAATGTACCGGAAAATTCCAACCCACCATCTTCCGCAAGCACACGACTATCCAGCTTTGCACCATCAGCAACAATTCCATCAAGCTCGATCTGAGCTTTCAAGCCAGGCAATGGCACAACCAAATTCTGACCAGTCAATAATCCGATCAGTTTACTGCCATCATTTTGCGACACGACAGCTGACAGGCGCATCGGGGCTTGTGTCCATTGCTGTGGCGTTCCATCCAACTGTGCTTTCAGTTCCAGCTCTCCGCCACCCAATTTACCGGATATCGAACCAACAATGCCATTGACAGCACTTCGATCGGTAACTGTGAAATACAGATCGGCCGGTTCCACAGAAGCTTGGACATTTTCCAACCAGTGGCTGAAAGCCATATCTGGTGCCAAGCGTTTCACCAGCGCAACCAGTCCGTTCAGTTTTTGGGCTTGAAGTGTCCCACTAACCTGACCATTCGGCACAGAGGTCAAATTCTCCAAACGTCCGGAGACATCAATTTTTGCCCCTTCAAAATCATCAATCACGAGAGTCTCAACATCGACGATACCGGCGGACAGGTAAGTCTTGGCAGCCAATGACCGCCCCTCAAAACCACCACTAACAAAACGGCGGGCCTTGATATCAAGAGAGATATTGGAGATCTTGCCAGCATCCGCGCCATTATTGGATAGCAGCAATGCCCCAATCCCCTGCGCCACATCCAAATCCAGCTTGTCCGCTTCCGCAACAATGGTCAAAGCTCCACTGCCTGTATCAGACACCCGTTCCTTGCCGTCTTGCCAGTCAATCCGGCCGCGCACCCGATCCCCTTCAATAGTAAGGTTCATCCGCGAAACGGAGAAATAATCAGGTTTCAACGCAATCTGACCGCTTAAATCAAAAGGAGCAAGCTTGCTTTGTTGTGTAGGATTTTTCAGCCACCATTTTGCAAAAGCAGAAGGATTTTCAGATCGTAGCCGCCCTTCTCCTTCGAACGCATAAACACCCCCCTTATTTTGAGATCGGGCGGAATAGAGCCCTGTCAATGCAACGCGGCTGTTGCCTGGCAAGTCGGCTTCCAGCGTTTCGATTTGCCATGCACCCTGTTCTCCTTTATTCGAGAGCCGCGCCTCAAACAGAAAATTGCGAACGATACCGCCACCCAGAATAACTCCGGGCACGTCAAAGCTTACCTGACCATTCATTTGTGGCTTAGGCAAAGCCTGAAGCAAACGCCCGAACGCAGACAGAGCCTGTTGCAAGTCCACTGGTGCATTTGGTCCCTGCCCCAAGGCCCGATCCAAATCCAATTGTCGTGATGCCAGTTTCACATCGAAGGAGGGATCACCACCCCAATCGACATTTGCATTGCCATTAACTCGATAAGCCTGTTCCTTCGGTCCATGCTCCAGTTCCAGCTTTGTCAGAGACAATCCACGTGCAGAAAGATCAGCATCCGCGCTGAAAGACCAAGGCACATTGGCAAGACGGTTCGTTCCCCCCCCGTCATTGGTCGCAAAACCATCCTCAATCAGATTCTTGACATTAACCTTGGCACGATAGTGCAGACCTTCCCCATCATCAAAGCTGACCAAACCATCCATTGCCACAGTCAAAGGCTCATTGGCCGGGGTCAACAGACTCTTGACCCGAACTCCTTGAGAATTAGGCGAACCGGTTGACACCATCAAAGAATAAGGCTGACCATCATGAAGAAATGAGCTTTCGAACTTATACGGCCCAAACAGATCACGAGCTGCAAGATTGCCGTTGAAATCATCAAGCTGAAAGACACGCCCGGTCTGTCTATCGGCCAAAGACAATTGTCCATTTTTGATGATAACATCATTAAGACTGATATGTGTCGGCACCAAATGAGCTTGCAGATCAGGTTGGCGCTTCCACCTCAATTGACCCTTTTCATCAAGATCCAGACGCAAACGCGGTGAGGTCAAGGTCATATCGACCACCTCGACCTCCCCCTTGATCAAGGGCAGAAGTTCAATGCGTACATCAAATTGATCAATAACCAGTAGCGGCTTATCCCGGTCGGCCCCCACATGCACAGTACCAAACTGTAGATGTGGCAAGGGCAGAATTTGCATATCCGCTGTGCCAAGAACACGAACCGGTTGCCCCAAAACCCGACTGGCTTCACGTTCAAAGGCTGAACGATAGGACGTCCAGTCAACAAAAAGCGGTCCCACCAACGCAATGATCAGGGCCAGCAGAATTGTGCCGCCAATACCAATATAGAGCGTATTCAGGGCCTTACCCTCCGAACTGAAAACCACAACAAAGGCGGTCTATGGACTACTGGGTTGTGGCCTTAAGCTACTCTGTCACGGGCAAAGCGGCAAATCCCAAACCGTCCTCAATCAGTTTTGGGAAGGATTTTCCCCGGATTCATAATATTTTGGGGGTCAATTGCCTGTTTGATGGCCGCCATGACACCAAGACCCGCACCATATTCATAACTCATATATTTCATCTTGCCCTGACCAACACCATGTTCGCCGGTACAGGTTCCGCCCATTTCAATGGCGCGCAAGGCCAGACGTTCAAGGAAGATTTCCGCATTTTCATGCTCTTCCGGCTTCTCGGGATCCAGCAACAACAGCACGTGAAAATTACCATCACCCACATGCCCCACGATAGGAGCAATGAAACCAAATTCATCAAGATCAGCCTGGGTTGCCATGACACATTCCGCAAGGCGTGAGATTGGCACACAAACATCCGTAGATAATCCCTTGGCTCCCGGGCGCAAAGCATGTGCTGCCCAATAGGCATCATGGCGTGCAGTCCAAAGAGCCGTGCGTTCCTCTGCTTTCGTTGTCCATTGGAAATCTTCACCACCACAATCCGCAACAATTTCAGAGAACAGCTGAGACTGCTCCGATACTCCATTCTCTGAACCGTGAAATTCGACAAATAGAGTTGGCCGTTCCTTCAAGTTCAGATTGGAATAATCGTTGCAAGCCTTGACCTGGAGAGGATCAAGCAGCTCGATACGGGCAATGGGAATACCACATTGAATGGTCAGAATCACGGCATTGCAAGCACTTTCCAGATCAGGAAAATTGCAAATGCCCCCTGCTATAGCTTGCGGAATACCGGACAATTTCAACGTTACGTCACAGATGATACCGAGAGTTCCTTCTGATCCCACGATCAAACGTGTCAGATCATATCCAGCGGAGCTTTTCTTGGCGCGGCTGGCAGTGCGGACAATGGCACCATCAGGCATCACAACAGTCATCGCCAGAACATTGTCCTTCATGGTGCCATAGCGAACTGCATTGGTGCCAGAAGCACGAGTTGCCGCCATACCACCAATGGACGCATCAGCTCCAGGATCAATTGGAAAGAACAAGCCGGTATCACGCAAATAATCATTAAGCTGCTTTCGTGTCACACCTGCCCCGACACGGCAGCTCAAATCTTCAGCATACACGTCCAGAATTTCATTCATCTGGGAAACATCTATGGAGATGCCACCATATGGAGCATTCAGATGTCCTTCCAGCGACGAACCTGTACCAAACGGAATGACAGGAACATTGCATTCAGCACAAAGTTTGACGATATCGGAGACCTCTTCTGCAGAATGAGCAAACACCACGCCATCCGGCACCTGATTCTCTAACCATGTGGTCGTATGACCGTGTTGTTCGCGCAAAGCTTCCCCTTTCGTGAAACGGTTGGAATATTTACTTTCCAGTTCCGCACAAACAACATCGATAGCCTTCTGGTCCTTTACACGCGCAAAGATTGGCTCAACCATGGGGGTTATCTCCTGCTTTTCTTCTCGTTTGTGTCTTATCTAGCAAAGGAAACCACGCGAAAATAGCGTAGTAATGCTCTATGGGACAGGACAAAGCGCATCCTGCTGCCTTAGCTATCAACTCGGACAAAGCTGTTTCTGCTCACAAAAGCTTGTAGATCTTACCACGCAGAGCGCTTTTGAATTGGCGAATCTGGCTTTATAGTTGAATTTCAAGCAATCTTGTTTCGTAAGACATGCTACTCTGGCACAAGAGCCAATTATCGAGCATCACAAACAACAGGCCAGAAGAAAAACATGCGCTGGTTAAATCCCGTCTCCCTTGCCAAAAACTGGATCGAACCCAATTGGCGCAGCTATCTGGCAACTCAACAACCACAATTATGGCTATTGGCCATTCTGATTGGCCTGCTTGTCTCCTGCGCAGCGATCATATTTCGATTGGGGATCGGCGCTGTGCAATGGACGTGGCTCGGCACCATAAGTGAAAGCATCGCCACCGCTGCCGATAACCAACCTTATTGGCTTATCCTGCTTGCTCCTACATTGGGTGGGCTCTTTGTCGGTCTGTTTCTCGAATATGTCCATCCGATCAAACGCGCTGAAGGTGTTGCCGATGTCATCGAGGCGCGTGCTCACGGTGGTTCCGGTCTGCGTTTCTGGCAAGGATTGGATAGCGCCGCCGTGACCATCGTCTCACTGGGCGCTGGTGCCAGTGCTGGTCGTGAAGGTCCAATGGTGCATCTGGGTGCCAGTCTTGCAAAAATCGTCTGCGAACTGTTCAGTCTGCCCTCAACTGCCCGCAAAACCTTGCTGGCCTGTGGCGTCGCCAGTGCAGTATCAGCCAGTTTTAATGCTCCCATCGCCGGCGTCCTGTTCGCCCATGAGGTCATTCTCGGCCATTATGCCATGACTGCCTTTGTGCCTATCGTTCTGGCGTCAGCCATGGGCACCTTGCTGTCCCGCCTTTATTTTGGCGATATAGCAGCCTTTGACATCCCGGCCTATCAGATCACATCCTATTGGGAACTCCCGGCGTTTGCTTTGCTCGGTATCACCTGTGCCGTCGTTGCTGTGTTGTTTCAATTTTCTCTGATGGGCACGGACTGGGTCGCCCGGCATGTAAAAATACCGCTGTTCCTGCGCCCAGTCATTGGTGGCTTTGTCATTGGCTGTATCGCTCTGGTGTTCCCGGAAGTTCTGGGGGTTGGCTATGAAGCAACCGACATGGCCCTGCACCAAAAGCTGCCCCTCGCCATGCTTTTCGCGCTGATCATTGCCAAGACAGCGGCAACAGCCATCACGCTCGCCTCGCGTTTCGGCGGGGGAATTTTCTCGCCTTCGCTCTATGTCGGCGCCATGACTGGCGGTGTCTTTGGCATCATCGCTGCGCAAGTCTTCCCGGAAATGGCATCAAGCCAGGGCCTCTATTCCATTCTTGGAATGGGAGCCGTGGCCGCTGCGGTTCTCGGCGCCCCTGTCTCCACCACAATGATCGTCTTTGAGCTCACCGGTGGATATGCGCTCTCCATCGCACTACTTATCACAGTCTCCATTGCCACAGGCCTGACATTGGCACTGCATGGGCGCTCCTATTTTCATTGGCAGCTGGAAATGCGCGGTGTCTTCTTACAGGAAGGTGATCACAAGTTCCTTGTTACCCATATCAAAGTGGCGCAATTCTATCATCCTTTGACAGAGGATGCTTTGGAAGAAGACCATCTACTTCCGGAAGATTCAGACACATTACGGTTGATGGATAATCTGGAAACAGCTTTGAAGGCCTTTGACGCCTGTGGTGGCGAACCAATCCCCGTCGCAGATCCTGATGATCCAACCAAAATACTTGGTTGGGCAAAGCAAGTTGATGCCCTTCGCTATTTCAACGACCTGTTGATCGACACCCATGCGCAAGAACACCGCTAAGACTGGAATGCCCACCAATGGCATTTGACTTCTATCGCCCCCTTTAAAAAAGGCTTAGAAAGTCCTGACAAAGCCATTATGTTGCTATAATGTTCTAGATCCAGATTCGAAATCTGGTTTATAAGGGCTTATGCCCTTCAATGCCATGCATAAACCGATCCAGTAGGACCCACTCACTCCATGTCTGACTTGTTTGCTTCACCACCGACACCCCCTACTCCGTCAGACGGTGAGCCTGATCATCAAAGCATTCGAGCACAATTGCAAAAGATGCGGCCCGTACCCTATATGGATGGCCTGAACCCGGAACAACGGGATGCGGTAGAAAGCATCGATGGGCCACTTCTGGTGCTGGCTGGCGCAGGTACAGGCAAGACCCGTGTTCTTACCACCCGCATCGGTCATATTCTGGCAACCCGCAGCGCCATGCCTTGGCAGATCCTCGCAGTGACCTTCACCAACAAGGCCGCCCGCGAAATGAAGGACCGCATCGGCAATCTCATCGGCGGCAATGTCGAGGGCATGCAATGGCTGGGCACCTTCCACTCGATTGGCGTGAAGATCCTGCGTCGACATGCGGAGTTGGTGGATCTGAAATCCAATTTCACCATCCTTGATACTGACGACCAACTTCGCCTGATGAAGCAGCTTATCCAAGCCCAAGGCCTGGACGAAAAGCGCTGGCCTGCGCGCCAACTGAACACTCTGATTGATGGCTGGAAGAACCGCGGCCTGACGCCACAACAAGTCCCACAAGACGAAGGCTATTATTTTGCCCAAGGCCATGGCGTCAAACTCTATACGGAATATCAGGCCCGCCTGAAAGTTCTCAATGCCTGTGATTTTGGAGATCTGCTTCTGGAATGCTTGCGGCTCTTCCGCGAAAACCCGGACATATTGGCCGATTATCACAAGCGCTTTCGCTATATTCTGGTGGACGAGTATCAAGACACCAATATCGCGCAATATCTCTGGCTGCGCCTGCTGGCCCAAGGCGGCAATAATATCTGCTGCGTTGGTGACGACGACCAATCCATCTATGGTTGGCGTGGCGCAGAAGTCGATAACATTCTGCGGTTCGAGGAAGATTTTCCCGGCGCCAAGGTCATTCGACTTGAACGCAATTATCGCTCCACGGTCCATATTCTTGCCGCAGCCTCTCATTTGATCACTTATAATGAAGGCCGTCTCGGTAAAACGCTTCATCCCCAAATCGAAGATGACGACGCGGAGAAGGTAACAGTCACATCAGCTTGGGACAGCGAGGAAGAAGCCCGCACCATCGGTGAGCAAATCGAAGATCTCCAGCGTGCCAAACATGATCTGAACGAAATTGCCATTCTCGTCCGTGCGTCATTCCAGATGCGCGAGTTCGAAGATCGCTTCATCACCATGGGGCTGAACTATCGCGTCATTGGCGGCCCGCGCTTCTATGAACGCGCCGAGATCCGTGATGCCCTCGCCTATTTCCGTTGCGTGGTACAACCTGCCGATGATCTGGCCTTTGAGCGTATCGTCAACACCCCGCGCCGCGGCCTGGGTGATGCAACACTCAAACAAGTTCACGATCACGCCCGAAGCCATGGTTTGCCTCTTACCGAAGCTGCAACTGATCTGGTTCAGACAGAAGAACTCAAACCGCGTCCGCGCAATTCGCTGAAGGGCGTGCTCGGCCAGTTTACCCATTGGCGCACCATGCTCGCTTCCATGAAGCATACCGAACTGGCTGAAATGATTTTGGATGAGTCCGGTTATACCGAGATGTGGCAGAAGGACAAAAGCGCTGATGCCCCTGGCCGCCTCGACAACTTGAAGGAACTCATCCGCTCCATGGAAGAGTTCGACAGCCTTCCAAGCTTCCTGGAACATATTGCGCTGGTCATGGATCGTGATTCTGCCCAAAGTAATGAAGCAGTCTCCATCATGACATTGCACTCAGCCAAGGGATTGGAATTTGACACCGTTTTCCTGCCAGGTTGGGAAGAAGGTCTTTTCCCTCATCAACGTGCTTTGGATGAATCCGGCACACGCGGTTTGGAAGAAGAACGCCGTCTTGCTTATGTGGGCATCACCCGTGCCAAGAAACGTGCCAAGATTTATGTGGCTTCCAATCGCCGCATTCATGGTCTTTGGCAGAGTTCCGTCCCATCGCGTTTTCTGGACGAACTGCCTCCCGCTCATGTGGACGTTGTGGAGAGCCAATCCACTTATGGCGGCTATGGCAATTCCGGTGTCGGTGGCTCCATCTATGGCAAAAGCCGCTTTGATAGCTCCGATCCGTTCGAGAACAATTACGATACTCCGGGCTGGAAACGCGCTCAAAACAACAAGGCCAAGAAAACCGGCAAGCCCAAGCAACGCTATGGAGGCGGACCTGCTTCCAGTGGCAAGGTGATTGATGGCGAACTGATCGCCAAAGGCACCTCAGATACACCATCTCTCTATTCAGTAGGTGAGCGTGTTTTCCATCAGAAATTCGGCTACGGGAATGTCAAATCCATCGAAGGTAACAAGTTGACAGTCGAGTTTTCTACCGGCACTAAGCGGGTGATTGACAGCTTTGTGGAACGTCATTGATTGGCGGAAACGCCAGCGGAACATCTTGTGATCTTGCCTTTACCTCCAAGAGCCGCTATCGAAGCACAAAATTGGCATCGAGTTGCCATAGCGTTATACGTCAAGCGAAAGACTGACACATGTCCCACTATCTCTATGCCGAAGGCCCTGCCGATCAGGTCCAGAATGCCGCCCGGCATCTTGAAGTCCTGTTCGAAGAAGACGGCTTTGCCATTTCCAATTTCGAGATTGATGAAGACGCCAAAGTCTGGGCCTTGTCCCTCTATCCAGCTGAGGAAATTGCCGACGAAGCCCTTTCCCGAGCACTGGACAATCTGAAGACTCAGGACATCTCGCTACCATTGGAAAAGGTAACTCTGCCAGACGAAGATTGGGTAAGCAAAAGCCTGGAAGGCCTGGTGCCAGTTGAAGCAGGCCGTTTTGTTATTCATGGCTCCCATGATGTTGGCATGAACACCAAAGGCCGCATTCCTGTACAGATCAATGCTGGTCAAGCATTCGGCACTGGCCACCATGGCACCACAGCAGGCTGCCTGAAGGTCTTGAGTGAAGAGCTGAAGCAAATTCAACCTGAACGCATTCTGGATCTCGGCACAGGCTCAGCTGTCCTTGCCATTGCGCTTGCAAAATTGCTCAAGCAGACCATTGTGGCAACCGACATTGACCCGATTTCCGTTGAAACCAGCCGCGACAACGTCCGAATCAATGAGGTGCATCCATATGTGAAACTTGCTTGTGCTTCCGGCTTCAGCCATCCCATTTTCAAGGAAGAAGGCCCGTTCGATCTGATCGTTGCCAATATTCTGGCCGGACCACTTTGTGACATGGCCAAGGATGTAGCCGCCAACACCATGCTGGGTGGCCGCATTGTGCTTTCAGGTTTGTTGCCTCACCAGAAAGCCAAGGTCGTTGCAGCCTATCGTCAACAAGGCTTCCATCTGCTGCGCGCTGTAGAAGAAGATGGCTGGCTGGTTCTGGTCCTGCAGAGCTGATCATACAGTTTCTGATCAGGCATACCCTAGAAGCATATTGCCCAAAAGTGTGCGCGGTTTGCGGGCATATGCTCTAGATACAAAGAAAGCGGGCCAAGGCCCGCTTTACTTTTTCTCAGTCGCAAGACTGATGAATCCAAACCAAGTCAAGTTCCAGAACTTAGAATGGCAGATATTTTGCGTCTTTGGACTTCACTTCGTCCGCATCAAAACCACCAGCAGAAAGCAGGCTACGGTCAGCATTGCGGATGTAAGCTTGAACATAACGACGAGCTTCCTGCTCGCGAGCGTGGATCATACGATCAAAAGTACGACGAATAACGGACATGGTCTCATCCTTTACATGGAGCAGGTTGGGAGGCGCCATCAATGGCCCTCTGCTCTTTGCGTTTTTCTTGAGCCTAATATGTGGATTTTCCATACATTTGAGAAGTCTCAGTTTTACAAGACAGCTCTGCAAAAAATGCATGGCAGGTTAAGCAAATTTTTCAGCGGATAACACGACAGCCCCCTAAAGCCACCTTGCACTTCATCGGTACATTGGGCACCATCAAATCATAGCCATAAAAGTCTGCTCCGCGCCCGCCCGGAGGCTGTGGATTATTTCTCATTGCCAAAAGAGATCAACATGTTTCAAATCTTCTCCGACCAAGCCAGCCCAGATCAGGGCCGTGTCCGTCTCCCTCTGCTACGCGAGGAATTGCAGGAGCAGGGATTGACCGGCTTCATCCTGCCACGTGCAGATGAATATGGCGGAGAAAATTTGGCAGATTATGCAGAGCGTCTTGCCTGGCTCACCGGTTTCACCGGTTCCGCAGGTACTGTCATTGTCTTGCGCAACAAGGCAGCCATTTTCATTGATGGTCGTTATACCCTACAAGTACGCGATCAGGTGGACACAGATCTATTGACGCCTGTTTCCTTTCCGGAAACAACCCCGGCACAATGGCTGAAAGAGAATATCAAGGAAGGTGATGTTATCGGTTTTGATCCATGGCTTCATACCGCAAAACATGCGGAGCAGCTGGAGCAAAACTGTATCAAAGCCAAGGCAAAACTGGAACCGGTTTCCAAAAATCCGGTTGATTCCATCTGGTCAGATCAACCGGCTCGCCCGAGCGCTCCGATTGTCCCGCAACCGTTCGAGCTGACCGGTCGGAATGCAGAAGATAAAATCCAACTCATCGCTGACAAGATTGCTGACAAGGCTGATGCTACCTTCATCACACAAGCAGATAGCGTCGCTTGGCTCTTAAACATTCGTGGTGCTGATGTTCCTCGTGCCCCCCTACCACTCGCATTTGCCATCGTCACCAAGTCGGCAAAGGCTTACCTAATCTGCGAAGAAAAGAAACTTCCTCGCGAAACATGCAAATTGCTGCCCAACAACTTGACAGTGGTTGCACCAAAAGAGCTTGAACAATTCTTTACCGGCAATGAAGCAGATGCCAAAAGTTGGTTGATTGATCTCACTTTGACACCTCAGGCCGTCGTCTCCATGCTGGAGCTCTCGAATGCGGTATTGGTCGAAGGGTCTGACCCGTGCCTACGCTTGAAATCCGCCAAAACACCAGAAGAATTAGCAGGTATGCGGTCCGCTCATTTACGTGATGGCGCAGCTATGGTCCGATTCTTGAGCTGGCTGGACAACGTAGCCCCAACCGGCACAGTCGATGAAATTCAAGCTGCGAAGCAGTTGGAGCAATGCCGGACTGAGACCGGTTGCCTGAAAGACATCTCCTTTGACACCATTTCAGGTGCCGGTCCTAACGGAGCTATCGTTCATTATCGGGTGACAGAGACCACCAATCGAAGGCTGGAGGAAAACAGCCTTTATCTGGTCGATTCCGGTGGTCAATATCCTGATGGCACAACAGATATCACCCGCACCATCGCAATTGGCGAGCCCGATGCAGAGATGCGTGCCTGCTTCACCCGTGTCCTGAAAGGCATGATCGCGATCTCACTGGCCCGCTTTCCCCAAGGTACCACAGGCGCTCAATTGGATACCCTCGCTAGACACGCCTTATGGCAGGTAGGCTTGGATTACGCTCACGGAACTGGCCATGGCGTCGGGTCTTACCTCTGCGTCCATGAGGGGCCGCAGAATATCTCCAAACGTGGCAGCGTACCATTGGAAGAAGGCAATATCCTCTCAAACGAGCCCGGCTATTACAAGGAAGGTACTTGGGGCATCCGTATTGAAAATCTGGTCGCAGTCCAGAAAGCAGAAGTTCCCAAAGGCGGTGAGTTGGCAGTTCACGAATTTGAAACCTTGACGCTTTGCCCAATTGATCGCCGTTTGGTTGATACCAACCTTCTCGGCATCGAGGAACTAAACTGGCTCAATGATTATCATGAGCGCGTCTTTGCAGAACTCTCCAATGATCTTGAAGAAGATGAGCGCCTATGGCTGGCCGAAGCAACCAAGCCTCTTCATAAATCCTGAAAATACCTCACCAAATGAAAGGGCCGGTTCAGTGATCCAGCCCTTTTATTTGCAGATAGTGTGGTCAGTTACCAATCAACTCAATCCACTCATCTTCCGTGAGCGTGGTAATACCCAACTCTTGCGCCTTCTTCAGCTTTGAACCGGCACCTGGTCCTGCCACCAGAATATCAGTTTTGGCGGAAACAGAGCCAGACACTTTCGCTCCAAGACTCTCGGCCTGGTTTTTGGCTTCCGATCGTGACAAGCGCTCCAGTTTGCCGGTAAAGACCACCGTCTTGCCGGAGATTTCTGTATCAGTCTGAACAGCTTCCGCTTCCTGAGGCGTGACAAAGGAAAGCAAATCAGTAAGCGCTACTTCATTCTTCTCTTCGGTGAAGAAATCAACGATGGATTTGGCCATCACCTCGCCGATACCGTCAATATCCAGCAGCTCTTTCCAGCTTGGGCTATCCACCTCTTTTGCTGTCATCATGGCCTGACGCAAAACTTCAAAGGTGCCATAGCGACGGGCTAGCAGCTTGGCAGTCGTTTCACCCACATGGCGAATACCAAGCGCAAAAATGAAACGATGCAGTTCAACTGAGCGGCGGTCCCGAATGGCTGCAAACAAGTTGCGAGCAGAAGTCGCCCCCCAGCCCTCCTTGTTGCGCAAGCGCTCACCACGCCCCTTTTCCTGATCCAACTCCTCCAAACGGAAGATATCAGCAGCAGTCTTGACCTCACCTTCCTCATAAAAGGCGGCGATCTGCTTCTCCCCCATGCCATCAATATCCATGGCATTGCGAGAGACAAAATGCTTGAGCTGTTCAATGGCCTGTGCTGGACAGATCATGCCCCCGGTACAACGTCGGATCACATCTTCCTTATCGCCATCCTTTTGTTCACGCACAGCATGTGAGCCACAAACCGGGCATTCTGTCAAAGGTTCATAGGGTTTGGAATCGACTGAGCGCTTATCCAGCACCACACCAACGATCTGAGGGATTACATCTCCTGCTCGCTGCACAATGACCGTATCACCCTTGCGGACATCTTTGCGGGCAATCTCATCCTCATTATGCAATGTGGCATTGGAGACAACCACACCACCGACAGTCACTGGCTTCAGTTTGGCCACTGGTGTCAAGGCGCCAGTACGACCAACCTGAATGTCAATATATTCGAGAATCGTTGTGGCCTGTTCGGCCGGGAATTTGTGCGCAATGGCCCAGCGCGGAGCACGGGACACAAAACCCAATCGTTTTTGCAATGCAAGATCATCAACTTTATAGACGACGCCGTCGATATCGTAATCAAGTTCCGCTCGCAGCGCTTCAATCTTGGCGTAATGAGCCAGCAAGCCATCCAGATCATCAAAAATCTGAAGCAACGGATTGATGGTGAACCCCCACTCTGCAAAAGCTTGTACGGCCTCATATTGACTTTCCCGCCATGGCTCGCTTATCTCGCCCCAAGCATAGGCAAAGAACGCCAGATTGCGGCTACGAGTAATGTCTGCGTCCAATTGACGAAGTGAGCCAGCAGCAGCATTACGAGGGTTGGCAAATACCTTGCCACCACTCTCCTCTTGCCGTGCATTCAGCGCGTCAAACTCCGAGCGCGGGAAATAAACCTCACCACGCACTTCCAATACATCTGGATAACCAGAACCTTGTAGTTTGTGAGGTATGGAAGAGATGGTTCTCAGATTGGCCGTGATATCTTCACCAACCGCACCGTCCCCACGGGTTGCTCCATACACAAGCACCCCATTCTCATAACGAAGACTGGCGGAGAGACCATCAATCTTGGGTTCTGCGGTCAGACATATAATTTGGGAACTCGGCATTCCCAGATAGCGACGCATGCGATCCACAAATTCACGCACATCGTCGCCATCAAAGGCGTTGTCCAGCGAGAGCATCGGCACCGCATGGGTGATCTTGGCAAACTTCTCTGATGGTGCCGCACCGACCCGCAAAGTAGGACTATCATCGCGACGTAAATGCGGAAAAAGAGCTTCAATCGCAGTGTTGGATTTACGCAAGGCATCATAGTCAGCATCCGACATATCAGGCGCATCTTCACCGTGATAAGCTTTGTCAGCCTCCGCAATCACATATGCAAGCCGTGCCAGCTCTTCTGTCGCTTGCTCTTCATTCAGAGCCTTGATTTCATCCAGAGCCAGAGCACCCTTAATGGCTTCACTCATTGCTCAACTCCTGACAACAGTTGACGGGCTGCAGCACGCGCCTCATCGGTGATCACAGCGCCAGCCAGCATCCGGGCAATCTCTTCTTCGCGATGATCACCATCAATCTCGATCACTGCCGTTGCAACACGATCTTCACCATCCACGGCACTCTTGGAAATCCGCATATGCGCCATGGCACGAGAGGCCACCTGCGGGGCATGGGTGACAGAAAGCACCTGCACCTGATCAGCCAAGCGTGCCAAACGACGGCCAATGGCTTCCGCCACCGCTCCGCCGACACCGGTATCAATTTCGTCAAACACAAGCGTAGGCGCAGAGCCTTTGTCCGCCATTGCAACTTTCAAGGCCAAAAGGAAACGAGACAATTCACCACCCGACGCCACTTTCATCATTGGTCCCGGGCGCGTGCCTGGATTGGTCTGCACCCAGAACTCAATCTGATCAATGCCATCAGCATTGCGGTTTTCAGGGTCACTTTCATGCTGCACGAGGAACGTGGCAGCCTCCAACTTCAAAGACGGTAGCTCAATCATGACTTCAGAAATCAACCGCTCGGCAATCCCAACGCGGGCATCACTCAAGATCTTGGCTGCAGCATCATAAGCATCTTTACTGGCAACAGCTTCTTCGCGCAGAGCAACCAAGCGCTCTTCCCCATGATCAAGCGCATCCATCTCGCTCTGCATTCTCTCAAGCAGCGGGACAAGCGCATCCGCATCCTGAACCTTGTGCTTTCGCACCAAGGCTCGAAGAGCAAAGAGACGCTCTTCGGTCTCTTCCAGATCACGCGGATTATAGGCTGTATCACGCAGGGCCTGATCCAAAGCACCACGAGCATCTTCCAATGCGTTCAACGCATGGTTCATATGTTCCAGCGGTGCCTCCATGAGACCAGGAACCTGTTCGGATTTGCGCTCAAGACGGCGCATCATGCTGGCGAGAACCGGAATGGGTGATGCGGTACCATCAAGCGCTTGAAAAGCTTCGTTCAAGTCGCCCGCAATCTTCTCCGATTGCATCATCGTGGTTCTCTTGCTCGCCAGCTCTTCTTCTTCCCCTTCCATGGGAGACAAAACCGACAGTTCCTCGACAGCTGCTGCAATATAATCTGCTTCCGCGCGCGCTTCTTCTATCGAGCGTTCCAGCTTGGACAGCTCCCGCTCCGCCTTGCGCCAATGAGCATAGGCCTCTTGCACATTTTGTAGAGGTTCATCCAATCCACCAAAAGCATCCAGAAGAACGCGATGTAGATCGGCATCCACCAATGCCCGGTCATCATGCTGCCCATGAATTTCAATCAGGCCTTCACCGACCTGGCGAAGTAAACCCGCACTGACCGGCTGATCATTGACATAGGCACGGGTACGGCCATCTGCATTTTGCACGCGACGCAAGACAAGCTCACCATCATGAGGGATATCCTGTTCTTCCAGAACTCTATACGCAGGATGAGTAAGCGGCAGATCGAACATGGCAATCACCTGCCCTTGTTTCTGTCCGGCCCTCACCAGATCGCCATCGCCCCGACCACCAAGAGCCAGAGACAGCGAATCCAGCAGGATGGATTTACCCGCACCTGTCTCACCAGTAAGCACAGTCATACCGGACCCGAATTCCAGATCCAGACGATCAATCAACACGATGTCACGGATTGAGAGTGATGCGAGCATTGGCCCCTCTTAACTATTGCGGTTTTGCCTGCCTATAAACAGGTACGCATCTGCGGCAATGCTAATCCATATGCAATTGGAATTGCAATAAAGACAAGCACAAAAAGAGAACATCCTGAAACATTCCCTTCCTTCTCTGTAGCGAGAACCAACCTGTTGGTCCAGTTTTAACAAGAGCTGCAAACAAAAAAAGCGAGGCCAAGCCTCGCTTTTCATACTTCCGATATGAATTGTCCGCTTCTCCTTACGAGAAAATCTTGGACATCCAAGACCCTTTGTTCACTTCAGGCTGCAATCCATCCTTGGTCAGCATGCTATAAGCCTGCTTGTACCATTTGCTTTCCGGGAAGTTATGACCGAGAACAGCAACTGCTGTTTGCGCTTCATGGACAATACCCATGGCAAGGTAAGTCTGTGCCAAACGCATCAATCCCTCTTCCACGTGACGGGTCGTCTGGAAATCCTTCACCACCAGCTTGAAGCGATTCGCAGCGGCAATATATTCCTTGCGCTCCAGATAATAACGACCGATCTGCATTTCCTTACCAGCCAATTGATCCATAGTGATACGGATTTTCTTGCGGGCATCAGAGGCATATTCAGAATCAGGATAGCGCTGAACCAATTCGTTCATCGCCTGCATGGCGCGCTCAGCCGCTTCCTGATCACGGGTTACTTCCGGGATTTGGCGATAGTAGGATTGGCCGATCAGATAGTAAGCATATGGCACATCTTCATCGCTCGGATAGAGCGCAATGAAGCGTTTCGCTGAAGAAACACTTTCACTGTAATCACCTTGACGATAGGCGTTATAGGCACTGAGCACCATCGAGCGACGGGCAAAGTTTGAATATGGATGCTGGCGATCCAGCTCCTCGAACTTCTTGCGTGCCAGACTGTCATCACCACTATCCATAGCGGTAAGACCTTGCGCATAAAGTTTTTCAGCCGGCACTTCTTCAAATGCCAGTTCAGACGGGTCACTGCTGGCACAGGCACCAAGTGCCAATGCGCCCAGCAATACCAGACTATTGCGCAAATTCATTGCTGACCGAAACATCATGAAGACTCGTACCTCTATACTCATAACGGGCCAAAAGATTGCCGAGAGACCATCAAATTCAACACTGTCTTACAAGAAACCAACTAAATCCGCCATCACTGTAATGACAATATTGGAAAAAATATGTCAGGCACCAATTCTCCCCCCACATTTTTCTCGTCGAAATTACAGTTTCATCAGCTTTCCAAAAAGAAAGGGCACCAATTTCTTGGTACCCTCATAACTCTTATCGACCTAAACAGCGCCTGTCAGTTGGTTTCTGGCCCCATAACCGCCTGAATCGCAGGGGTGGAATGGGTAACACCGCTACGGGTCGCACTACGAATTGGAGCATCGGCTTCGACCCATTCCCAATTGCTGTCATCAGCAAACAAGGCTTCCAGCATATTGAAGTTCAGCTTATGGCCGCCTTTGAAGGAACGATAATGCGCCAGCAAAGGTGCTCCGGCCAATGCCAGATCACCAACAGCATCCAGAGTCTTGTGGCGAACAAATTCATCATCGTAGCGAAGACCATCCGGATTGACGATTTTCTGCTCTGCATCAATAACAACAGAATTTTCCAAAGAAGATCCAAGAGCGTAACCTGCCGCCCAGAGCTTCTCAACGTCGCTCATGAAGCCAAAAGTTCGAGCGAGACTGACTTCCTGTTTAAAAATCTCAGGGCTCATCTCATGATCAAAGGTCTGCACACCAATTGCATCACACTCGAAATCAATGGTCACATCAAAGCGGGTGCCTTCATGTGGCAGCAACTCACCAACGGAATCATTATTCTGAACACGAACAGGCTTCAGAACACGAATATAACGGCGAGGCGCATTCTGCTCCTTCAAGCCAACCTGATCAATTGCATCAATATAGGCACGAGAACTGCCATCCATCACAGGCACTTCGTCGGCGTCCACTTCCACCATCACATTGTCGACACCATAGCCAACCAGAGCCGCCATCAGGTGCTCGATAGTCGCGATCATGCCTTTTTCAGGGTGACCAATGATCGTACAAAGACGTGTATCAAGAACGGAAGAATAATTACCAGCAAACTCGACTTCAGTGCCTTTTTCCTTGTCAACACGAACAAAGGTGATACCGGTATTGGCGTCAGCAGGATGCAGAACCATTTCGACAGGCTTTCCGCTATGCACACCCACTCCGGATACAACAACACGATCCATCAGCGTAGTCTGCTTGGCTTTCAGCACATTCGTCATAATGTCGCCCCTAATGCTTTCTAACAATGGCTTGGACGCATGGGTTTGCTTCGCTTGATTGGCGCGCGTTCTTAAATCCCTGCCCAGACCCATATCTTGTTATTTTGGTAAACATACCCTGCACGGCCAGCGCAGTACAAATCACGCTTTCTTACCCATTGTTACGAAAAACAATATATTGAAAGTGCAATGAAACAGGGTCTAATTATTATTCATTTTCAAAATGTTAAAGGCCGAAGCAGTTCATGCTTCGGCCTTCAATTATGTGTTCAAAACTGTTTTTGTAACAATCTGTTACTGAGCCTGACGGCGCAAGAAAGCGGGAATCTCCACCTGCTCTTCTTCACTCAATGCAGGTTGTGTCGGCGCTGGATTCGGCACCGCACGACCATGTGGATCAAGTTGACCTTGCTGTGGCTGATACATGCCCTGATGTTGAGGACGTGGAGCCATCTGAGGACGCGGCGCAAACTCGTTCAACGGAGATCCTGCGGCAGGTGCTGCAGGTTGCTGAGAAATCGGAGCCTGAGGTGCAGCCGGTGCATTCATGCTTGGCATCACAGGCAGCTCAGCCTGAGGAGCCTGTGGCTGACCAGGGGTTTGCAATGCCTGCGCCTGCATCTGCGCAGCAGCTTCTTCTTCCTCGCGACGGCCAAGTCCAACAGCGGCCAAACGTTTGAGCAAGCTCATTGGGCGTTGCTCATCTTCCTGTACCTGCTCGTCCTGACTATGCAACTGAGCCAACTCACGCTGGATCATTGGAGGCAGATCATCCATTTTCGGCATGGTGCGATGCAAATTGTCTGGCATCTCAGGTGCAGGCGGAATGAATGGAGCAGATGCAATCACGGGCTCTTCAACAACTGGAGCTGCCGGTTCAAATTCTTCTTCTACTTCAGGAACAGAAGGTTCGCTCGCAGCTTCTGGCTTGAATGGAGCCAGTGAGATAGAAGGATCTTGCTCGGCAGGACGGGCCAGAGGAATTTCAGGCAATTCGATCTCACGCTCAACAGCTTGAACGGCTTCCGCAATTGGAGCGGCTGGAATTTCAGCAACCGGCTCGGTAGAAGCTGGTACTGGCATCACTGGTTGTGCCTGGGCTTCCGGCGTTGCAACAGAAACAGAACGCAGGCGCTCGGCCAGTTCTTTCATACGCTGATCGGCCGGTGTCACCAACTCTTGCATCATCTGGTCGATACCAGTGGAGACGACAGACACACGGATCATACCTTCCATGCTCTCATCGAATGTCGCACCAAGAATGATGTTGGCATCCTCATCCACTTCTTCGCGAATACGGGTTGCAGCTTCATCCACTTCAAATAGGGTAAGATCCCGACCGCCAGTAATGGAGATCAGCAAACCTTGTGCGCCTTTCATGGACACATCATCGAGTAGTGGATTGGCAATGGCAGCTTCTGCTGCGGCCAGCGCACGACCTTCACCGGATGCTTCGCCGGTGCCCATCATGGCTTTACCCATAGAGCGCATGACCGAACGCACATCGGCAAAGTCCAGATTGATCAGGCCTTCCTTGACCATCAGATCAGTAATGCAGGCCACACCGGAATAAAGCACTTCGTCAGCCATGGTGAAGGCATCAGCGAAAGTGGTTTTCTCATTGGCAATACGGAACAGATTCTGGTTCGGGATCACGATCAAAGTATCAACGCTCTGCTGAAGATCTTCGATGCCGGATTCCGCAAGGCGCATACGACGCTGCCCTTCAAAATGAAAAGGCTTGGTCACGACACCGACAGTCAGGATACCCATGTCACGCGCAGCACGTGCAATCACAGGGGCAGCACCGGTACCGGTACCGCCACCCATACCGGCAGTGATGAACAACATGTGGGAGCCATTGAGATGATCGCCAATCTCGTCGATTACTTCCTCGGCAGCAGCACGGCCAACCTCTGGCTGGGAACCGGCACCAAGACCTTCCGTCACAGCGATGCCCATCTGCACAATACGCTCCGCCTTGGACGTGGTAAGAGCCTGAGCATCGGTATTGGCAACCACAAATTCAACACCTTCAAGGCCGGTATTGATCATGTTGTTGACAGCGTTACCGCCTGCACCGCCGACACCGAATACCGTAATTCTCGGCTTCAATTCGGTAATGTCGGGCATCTTCAGATTAATGGTCATAATACCCTCGTTTCACTGCATGGATCGAATTGTCACCGATCTCAATCCGCATCTTTAAAGCTGTCGCACCTCGAACAGCTTCGTCCCAATTTCAATTCAGAGTCCTGATTAAGCAGTGGGGCGAATCACTTGAAATGAATATACCCCAAGCCATTGATTCTGATCAAATAACCAAGCACGCTTTTCACGCCTAAATCTGATCATCAATCCTCAGAAACTCTCCTTAAGCCACTGACCAACACGGGAAAAATAGCCATCTGTCCCAGTTAATCTCGGTTTTACCGCCAGTCTCTCGAATTGCTCGATTTGCGAGACTTGCGGATAAATCAATAGTCCAACGGCGGTTGCAAAGGCTGGCCCCTTGGCCACCTCCGGCAGACCCGCAATACCCAATGGACGCCCAAGGCGCACATTGCGACCCAACATTCTACGCGCTGTTTCCGGAATACCGGTCAATTGGCTTGCACCACCGGTCAGCACCACACGGCGGCCAACATGGGCGGAAAAACCCGAGGCCTGCAGTCGATCTCTGACCAGTTCCAGAATTTCTTCGACACGCGGACGAATGATCCGTGTCAACGCGGCTTTTGGCACTTGGTTCAACAAGTCCCGATCATCGTCTCCAACCGGAGGCACTGCTACCAATTCCTGATCATCCGATAAGGACAACAAGGCGCTGCCATGCAGCGTCTTGATCCGCTCGGCATCCGTCAAACGGGTTGACAAGCCACGCGCCAAGTCCATGGTCACATGAGTTCCACCAATTGCGATAGCGTCGGAATGCACAAACTGACCATCCATGAAGATGGAAAGGGTCGTCGTGCCACCACCCATATCAACACACGCAACCCCGAGTTCAGCTTCATCATCCACCAAACAGGCAAGACCGGAAGCATATGGTGTTGCCACCATCATCTCCACTTCCAGATGACAACGATTGACGCAAAGCTCAAGATTTTTCAGCGGAGCAGATTGTGCTGTTACCACATGCATATCAACGGCAAGCTCATCACCCAGCATACCGCGTGGATCACGGATACCCTTGCCGCCATCCAGTGAATAGCCAATAGGCATGGAATGCACAACAGAGCGATCAACGGTCAGAAGATGCTCTGCGCCGGCGTGCAACACACGGCGAATGTCCGCATCATCCACTTCATGTCCATTCAGAGACACGGTAGCGCTCAACGTATCAGATGACAAACGCCCACAAGACACATTGACGATCAGGCTCTCAACAGTAATGTCAGCCTGACGTTCCGCCGCATCTACCGCCAGGCGAATGGAATTCTCAGCCTGTTCGAGATCGACAATTACACCGGATTTCATGCCCTTGGCTTGATGCAAACCAAACCCCAACACCTGTACATGATGGGTGCGATAGCGCAAAGCCTCGCCCGCAGGACGTGGTGTCAGGCGCGCAATGATACAACATACCTTGCTTGAACCGATATCAAGAATCGTGATGATGGACGAGCGCTTCTGGTTCAGACCACGCGCACGCATATCACGTTTGTTCCACGGAGTATGGATCATGCCTCCACCTCCTTGGGCAATTTGGCACCAAGATCACGCAAAATGGCACGGCGTTTCTCAGCGGCATCCTTACCCATTCGCACAAAGGTGCGATCTTTCAGTCGCAAATCAACTGACATGATGTCTTTGCGGGACAAATTCCCGTCTTCATCAAAAGCCACGACTTTCTCCAACGCAGATGCAATATCCTGCTCTGGTAGCTTGATGAAGACGCCATTCTTCAAATACAGATCCCAGCGCCGTTCACCGACATAGGCAACCGCACGAATTTTGCGGGCCAGCGACGGATAATTGGATAAAAGCTCGAACAAGGTTGAAGCCTGACGCTGAGCACCATGACCAACAACCAAAGGCAAGGACTTGAATTCGGGTTCGATGGTGTCGGAAATTACCGATCCATCATAAGCAATGAGCGAGACATATTGCCCGCGTTGCCACAGAGCAAACGGCTTTTGCTCTTCGACCACGATCTGCAACTTGTTCGGATAAAGCTTTTGCACTTTGGCTTCGGCAATCCAACTGATCTGTTCCAGGTTTTTGCGTGCGGCATAGGCGTCAAAAGTCAGCAGTGAGCTTTCGCTATTCAGCGCCAGCGCATTCAGGATCTCTGCTTCACTGACTTCCTTCTGGCCGGAAATCAAAACGGAATCCACTTTCAATCCCATGACAGAGGAGACGCGCTCCAATGCGGTTTGGTTTCCACCGCTAATGGAGGCCCCATAAAGACAGGTCAAACTGAGAAAGCCAATGGACAAACCCCAGCCAATCCCACGAGGCAACCAGGCTTCAGCAGCTGGAATGATCCGCTTATAGGCAGGAAGGCGGCGCTGCTCATAGGCAGCAGCACGTGGTGCCAAAGGGCCATGAGAATATGTCCCCTTGCCAGCTGTGGCGATAGCCCGCTGCTGCTCAGTCAGTTTATTTGCCTTCAGCGGTCGCACGTAGCGTCCTCCACCATCCAGGAAACCAGTTGCGCAAAATTCATGCCTGCTTCAAGAGCGATCTCCGGGACGAGTGAGGTTGGCGTCATACCTGGTTGTGTATTCACTTCCAGGCAGATCAATTCACCTTCCCCGTCACCTTTATCATCGAACCGAAAATCAGCTCGACTAACACCTTGGCATCCAAGAGCTTTATGCGCGGTTAAGGTTAACGATTGTATATATTCGTAAACATTCGGTTTAAGTTGGGCCGGTAAAATGTGCGAAGAGCCTCCCGGCGCATATTTTGCGTCATAATCATAGAAGGCATGATCTGTGGATATAATTTCCGTCACATCCATTGCCTTACCATCCATGACCGCACAGGTGAGTTCCCGACCGGGAATATAGCGCTCAATCATCACCATATCGCCATAGGGCCAATCAGAGGAATAGAGCTCTTGCGGTGGATGTTCCTGCCCTTCCAGAACAATCAGAACACCAAAGCTGGATCCCTCGGAGACAGGTTTGACCACATAAGGTGGTTTCATGACATGCTTTTTTGCAGCATTTAGCCGATGCATGACCTTGGCTTCTGCAACCGGAATCCCCGCTGCCTTCATGACATCCTTGGCTTTTTGCTTATCCATAGCCAATGAAGATGCCAGCACACCGGAATGAGTGTAGGGAATATCAAGAATTTCCAACAGGCCCTGGATCCGGCCATCTTCACCAAACGGACCATGCAATGCATTGAAAGCCACATCAGGCTTCAACTCAGCCAAAACCTGTGCAATGCTGCGATCGACATCCACTTCGGAGATCCTATATCCAGCCTCCCGAAGAGCCTCTGCACAAGAAGCCCCGGAACTTAACGAAACCGGGCGTTCCGAAGACCACCCCCCCATCAAAACCGCAACATGTTTCGTCATAATCATTTCCTCATTCACAAATCACAATCGAGCCGACTGAATAGCCATTTGTTAGCTGACAGTGGCAAAAAGGCATTCATGCGACTTGCAATGCAATTTGCATCTACTTGGACCCATTATGGTTAACAAAACCTAATAAAATCTTTGAACCGGCATATTTTTTAAAAGATGCACAGAGATAAAAAAGAACAATTCTCAAGTGAAAATCACAGTCAGGAAGACCATGAATCATGTCAAATGAATCAAATCTGAACGTTCTCTCTCTAGCATAAAAAAAGCGACCAGAAGGCCGCCTCAATTTGTCTGAAATATAGTTGGGTTTTGGAGACGCTCAGGCTTCACCATCTTCCAAAAATTCTGGAATGGAGACACCCTCCGCATGACAGCCGATACGCTTGATCTCCCAATGCAGCTCAAGTCCGGTTTGCTTGCGCACCTTGCCACGCACCATCTCGCCAAGACGCTCGATATCTTCTGCAGTCGCGTCACCAGTATTGATCAGAAAGTTGGTATGTTTGGGCGAAACCTGTGCTCCACCCAGCTCAAAACCACGAAAACCTGCTTCATCCACTAACTTCCAGGCACTCAGCCCATCCGGATTCTTGAAAGTAGACCCTCCGGTACGTTCCTTGGTTGGCTGGTTTTCCTCACGATAGGTGGAAACCTCATCCATCTCGGTTTTCAATTCATTCGGGTCTCCTGCCTCACCCTGATAAGTCGCTTGGGTGAAGATGAAATCAGCTGGCACACCACAAGAACGGTATTCATGTTTCAGATCTTCCGGTGTCAGAATATGGACATTTCCTTGACGATCCACAGCACGTGCGGATATCAGCCGCTCCTTTGTCTCAGCCCCATGAGCGCCAGCATTCATGCGTAACGCACCACCAATGCTGCCAGGAATACCCTTATAGAAAGCAAAACCGGCAATACCCTGTTTGGCCATCTGGGTGGCAAAACGCATATCCGGCATCGCGGCACCCACATGCACTTTGTAATTCCCATCAACTTCGATGGCGCTGAAGGATTTACCGGACAGACGAATGACCACACCTTCCACGCCACCTTCACGCACCAAAAGGTTCGAGCCAAGGCCAATGACTGTGACAGGGATATCAGCAGGTAAATTCTTCAGGAAGAAAGCCAGATCCGCTTCATCCGCCGGGTTGAACAGCAACTGTGCAGCCCCACCAACCCGAAACCAGGTATATGGCGCCAGCGAGAAATTGGACTGCAGGCGGCCCTTAATTTCAGAGGTCCAGTCACCCAATGTTTCCAGCAAATCAGGGAAAGCCATTCTCTTATTCTCCAGCCAGCTTGATCAATTGCTCCGGCAGTGCATTGGCCCAAGCCGTGATGTTGCCAGCTCCAAGGCAAACAACATAATCACCCGGCTCTGCAATTTCTCGAACACGCCCAGCAAGACCAGCTTCATCACCCAGCAAAGAGGCATGGCGATGACCATGACCCTTCAGTCCTTCAACCAGACTTTCGGAACTAATGCCTTCAATTGGCTGCTCACCAGCTGCATAAACATCGGCCACCAGGACATGATCGGCATTGTTGAAGCAGGTACAGAAGTCTTCGAAATGGTCTTCAAGACGGCTGTAACGGTGTGGTTGAACAACAGCAATGACCTTACCTTGACTGGCCTGACGTGCAGCATCCAGAACAGCCAGGATCTCAACCGGGTGATGACCGTAATCATCAATCACCTCTATCCCGTTCCAGGAACCGGTGCGTGTAAAGCGACGCTTCACACCGCCAAAACCCGCCAGACCTTTGCGGATATCATCAGCTGGAATGCCCAACTCATGAGCGACTACAATCGCAGCTGTCGCATTGGCCACATTGTGCTCGCCCGGCATTGGAAGAGTGAGACCTGTAATCTCTTCTTCTTCACCCGTCTGGCGATTGCGGATCGTAATGGTGAAGCGGCTGATACCGCCCTCGGAACGCAGATCAGAATAGCGCACATCGGCCTGCGGATTGGCGCCATAGGTCACGATACGACGATCTTCAATCTGACCAACCAGAGACTGGACTTCCGGATGATCCAGACACATGGCCGCAAAGCCATAGAAAGGCACATTCTCGACAAAGGAGGCAAAAGCCGCGCGCACGGCTTCAAAATCACCATAATGATCCAGATGTTCGGGATCAATATTGGTCACCACAGCCACATCGGCAGGAAGCTTGACGAAGGTTCCATCTGACTCATCAGCCTCGACAACCATCCAATCACCATCGCCCATACGAGCATTCGTGCCATAGGCATTGATAATACCGCCATTGATCACGGTTGGATCTTTATGGCCCGCGTCCAACAATGCGGCAACCAGGGATGTCGTAGTGGTTTTGCCATGTGTACCACCAACTGCGATGGCAGATTTGAAACGCATCAGTTCGGCCAGCATTTCAGCACGACGAACAACCGGCAGCAAGCGCGCCCGCGCTTCTTTCAACTCCGGATTATCGGCTTTGATGGCAGAAGAGACAACAACGACTTGGGCACCGTCAATATTCTCAGCCGCATGACCGATTTTGACCTCGATGCCCTTCTCCCGAAGACGCAATACGTTGGCACTCTCCGACAAATCGCTGCCCTGAACCGTATAGCCCAGGCGAACCAACACTTCGGCAATGCCGGACATACCGATGCCACCAATCCCGACAAAATGGACGGGACCTATATTCTGAGGCATTTTCATTGGACAACTCCTGTCTCTGATACCAGCCCTTCGACAAGGTCAGCAAGGTGTTCAGCCGCATCGGGCCGCCCTTGCTTACGCGCAGCATCTGCCGCAGCTGTCAGCTTGTCCGGGTTGGAAAATAAATCTTCAATCAAATCTGCAATCGGGTTTGGACGAAGACCACGCTGGTCCATGATCCAGGCGCCGCCGGCATTGGAAAGAACTTCCGCATTGGCTTTCTGGTCCTGATCCAAAGATCCTGGCAAGGGCACAAGGATGGACGGGCGACCTATGGCTGCCAGCTCACTCACCGAAGAAGCACCAGAGCGGCAAATGACCAGATGGCTATCCGCAATCTTTGCAGGCATGTCGGCAAAGAAAGGTGAGATCTCGGCATCAATCTTCAGCTCTCGATAAGCAACGCGCGCTTTGGGCAAATCTTCCTGACGGCATTGCTGAACAAGCTTGATCCGGGATCGCATTGCTTCCGGCAAACGTCCGATCACACCCGGCATATATTCGCTAAAGAAGCGCGCTCCCTGACTGCCACCAAAAACAGTTAATTTCAACGGACTATCAGCATCCAATGCAGGATAGTCACTGGATGCCGCATCCAGCACAGCTGGACGCACCGGATTGCCGGTCAAGGTGGTAATCTCCTTGAATGGCTCACCACCCTTTAGAATTGGAAAGCTTGCGGCCAAGACCTTGGCGCTACGTGCCAACAACTTGTTCGCACGACCAAGCACCCCATTTTGCTCATGCAAACAAGTCGGAATACCAAGGCTGGCTGCCGCCAACATGGGAGGAACTGTCGGATAGCCACCAAAGCCGACAAGAGCTGCCGGTTTCAGCTCTTTCAACTGTTTGCGTGCAATGAAGAAACCTTTTGCCAGCGTCAGAGCCGCTTTTGCCATCTTGATAGGGTTCTTGCCGGACGGAGTAGCAGAAGGAATGATGCGCACGCTCTGTGCCGGAAAATCGTGACCATAACGCTCAGCCCGGCCATCGGTAGCCAAATGCACCTGCCAACCACGCACATCCAATTCATGCGCCAGAGCCTGAGCCGGGAATAGATGCCCCCCGGTACCGCCAGCGGTCAGAACAATTACTTTTTCCATTCTTTTCCTCGCGAGACGCAAGGCTCCATTCAAATTTGACCGGATTGATAAAGTACCCAATCCACATTATTCATCAATTGTCGTTGCGCTGCCCAACCTCGGGCCTTCGTCTGGTCAATGCCAGCAAAAAACCCATTCCCAAAGCCACAGACAAGAGAGACGAACCGCCATAAGAGATGAAAGGCAGCGTCATACCCTTTGCAGGCATCAATTGCAAATTTACGGCAATATTGATCACAGCCTGCAATCCAAACAAGATAGCCAATCCGGCAATTGCAAGGCGCTTGAAAAGATCATGAGAGCGCAAAGCCAGCATCAATGAACGCACAACGATGAAAATGTAAGCCCCAACCAGAACAAGACAAACAATGATCCCGAACTCTTCAGCCAGTACCGCGAAAATAAAGTCGGTGTGAGAATCCGGCAAAATCCGTTTCACCATACCTTCGCCAGGACCAGTGCCGAGCCATCCGCCCCGTATGATCGAATCCATGGCCTTGTCTACCTGAAAAGTATCACCGGTTGCTGGATCCAGAAAACGATTGATACGTCCGTTAACATGCGGAAGAAACATATAGGCCGCCGTTAAACCAACCATACCTAATCCAAGTAATAGAAAAATCCAGAATAGTGGCATCCCCGCCATGAAGAAAAGGCCAGACCAAACCGCCCCCAGCAAGATTGTCTGACCGATATCTGGCTGTGCCACCAAAAGCGCGCCAGCGACCATCAGAAGGATAATGGCAAAGAGGTTACCCGGTATCTCGGGTCTGCGATCATTCTCGGCAAACAACCATGCTGCCAGTACAACAAAAGCCGGTTTAAGAAATTCAGACGGCTGCAATGAGAAACCGGCAATCGAAACCCAACGCTGCGCCCCTTTGGCAGAAAAACCGAAGAGCAACGTCAATACCATTCCAATAAGCGAACCGACCAGCACCAAAAGAGCCAGTCTGCGAATGGCTCTTGCCTCCAGAAAGGTAATGCCAATCATGATCGCAATTGCTACAGGAATGAACATCGCATGACGTTTGACAAAGTGGAAGCTGTCCAGACCAATACGCTCGGCAACAGCCGGGCTGGCTGCCATGGACAATACCAGACCAGCAAACAACATAAGAACAAGAACCAGCAGCATGGGCCGATCAATTGTCCACCACCATTCCGTCAATCGGTTCTTCGTCGTTCGCCGCATCATGCCATTCCTTGGCTTTGGGTCTCACTTTCATCATTCAGATAGGCCGAAACCTTCGCTCTGAACGCGTCGCCTCTGGCCATGAAATTCGGATATTGATCAAAGGATGCACATGCTGGTGAAAGTAGAATGACTTCCTCCATGCTCTCACCATCAGCCCTCGCAACCTCACCATCTGCGATGGCTGCATCAAGCGCCCGATCCAATGTTCCGCAATCCTTGAACGGCACCCCATGCTGGTTCAAGGTTTCAGCAAAATCCGCACCCGCTTCGCCAATCAGATAAGCACAGTCAATCCGATCAAAATGATCAACGAGCCCATCAATTCCACCTTCTTTGGCAAGGCCACCAGCAATCCAGCGCACTTTTGGAAACGCCCCAAGCGCTCGGGCAGCAGCATCAGCATTGGTACCTTTGGAATCATTGATGAAGAGAAAGCCCTTACCGTGACCAACCTCTTCCATGCGGTGTTCCAGTCCACCGAAACTGGTCAGACCTTTGGCAATCTGCGATGGGGTAAGATTGAAGGTCTGGGCAATGGCCACAGCCGCTGCTGCATTCTGAGCATTATGGCTCCCGCGCAAGGCACGTGCCTGATCCAGATTAAACAAAAACCCATCACTTTTGCTCTGCAGGAAACCATCCGGAGCACGCACTCCTGCGCGATCATTGGCAAAGCCTGAAATGGCCACGACATCATTGCCTTTGACACGCAAATTGGACGCAATATTTGCACTATAGCGATCATCAACTCCGATAATGGCATTCTTTGATTGAGCTACCAGGCGTGCCTTGATCTGCGCGTAATTCTGAATAGTGCCATGACGATCCAGATGATCTGCAGAGAGATTGAGCAGCAAGCCTACCGATGGATTCAGGTTTGGGGCCAAGTCGATCTGATAAGAGGAAACTTCAATCACATATACACGCTCAGCATCACCCTGCCCGTCAAAGGGTTCAAGCTCCAGAATAGGCGTACCGATATTGCCACCCATCTGAACGTCAAAACCAGCCTGCTTCAAAATATGAGAGATCAGCGCGGTGGTGGTGGATTTACCATTGGTTCCGGTAATTGCCACAAAGGGACAGGACGGAGACTGCTTGTTCCGCTCCCTGACAAATAATTCAATATCGCCAATAATTTCAACACCGGCATCCTGCGCCAACCTCACGCTCCAATGTGGTTCAGGATGGGTAAGAGGCACGCCGGGAGACAGAACAAGCGCATCAATGCTACGCCAGTCCGCTTCACGCAAATCAAGAATGGTGACGCCGGGAATTTTGGCCGCGACAGCGCAGCGTTCTTCACTATCGTCAAACGCAAGAATATGCGCACCGCCAGCACTTAACGCATTCAGGCAGGATAGCCCACTACCCCCCAAACCGAATACGGCCACGGATCTGCCTTTGAAGGAAGTGAGCGCGATCATGCCTTGCCTCTAACTTGTCGTTGACGATGGCTCAGAGCCACTGCCACAAAATATGTCTGACCAAATACCGTTGGCCAATTTTAACGCAGTTTCAGGGTACTCAGTCCGATCAGAGCCAGCACCACCGCAATGATCCAGAAACGGATCACAACTTGTGGCTCTGTCCAACCTTTATGCTCAAAATGATGATGGATTGGCGCCATACGAAACACACGACGACCGGTCAACTTAAAGGAAGCCACCTGAATGATCACAGAGACCGCTTCCAAAACAAACAAACCGCCAACGATAGCCAAAACCAGCTCATGCTTGGTTGCAACAGAAATAGAGCCCAACATGCCACCCAATGCGAGCGATCCGGTGTCGCCCATGAAGATTGCCGCTGGTGGTGCATTAAACCAGAGAAAACCAAGACCAGCCCCAACCATTGCACCACATAGAACAAGCAACTCACCAGTCCCCGGCACATAATGGATTTGCAGATAATCGGCAAAAATCTCGTTACCAGAAAGATAAGCGATCACGCCAAACGTGGCCGTCGCAATCATCACGGGCACAATGGCCAAACCATCAAGACCATCAGTCAGGTTCACCGCATTGCCTGCACCCACGATCACAAACAGACCGAACGGCACAAAGAACCAGCCGAGGTCAAGCAAAACATCCTTGAAGAAAGGGAAAGTCACGGAAGTGGAAAAAGCACTTTCACCCAGCTGGGCAACTGCAAAACAGGCCATACCAGCAATCAAGGCCTCAATAGACAAGCGCATCTTGCCAGAAAAGCCTTTATGATCCGAGCGGGAGACCTTCAGGAAGTCATCATAAAAACCGATCAAGCCAAAGCCAACCGTTACAAACAGCACGATCCAGACATATGGATTGGTTAGATCTGCCCACAGCAAAGTTGCCATACAAAGGCCGGAAAGGATCATCAAGCCACCCATCGTTGGGGTGCCTTTTTTGGTCACCAGATGGCTTTGCGGCCCATCCTCACGGATAGGTTGGCCTTTACCCTGACGGTTCCGCAGGGAGCGGATAATCATTGGCCCAAACAGGAAAACAAACAACAGAGCCGTAATGATGGCTCCGGCTGTTCGAAAGGTCAAATAGCGAAAAACGTTCAACCCGGAAATAAAGTCCGAAAATTCAACGAGATACATCAGCATCTTTAAATGGCCTTTCCCTGCCGCGACTCAACTCTTCTAATTCTTATAGCTTTCCAGCAAACTGGCAACAATGACACCCATACGAGAGCCCAACGACCCTTTGACCATCACCATGTCACCCTCTTGCAAGTCTTCCTTCAAAGGAGCAATCAGATCTTGTGAGCGCTCTCCATAGCCCGCCTGCATATCCTTGGGCAAGCACTCCCATAAATGATGCATCATTGGCCCGCACAAATAGACTTTGTCCAGACCAGCATCGACAAGCATTTCTTTCAAACTCATATGAAGCGCAGCAGCGTCGCTGCCCAACTCCAGCATGTCACCGAGAACAGCGATACGACGACCACTACCTTTGCCAGATCCCAACCCCAGTGTTTCCAGTGCTGCGGAAACAGAACTTGGGTTGGCATTATAGCTTTCATCAATCAACAAGGCAGTTCCCTTGCCGATCGACAATTCATGCCGCTCGCCCCGCCCTTTGGTTGCTCCATGGCTTGCCAAAACAGCAATGGCAGCGGGCACATTAGCACCTGCCAGATGAACCACAGCTAAAACCGCCAGCGAATTTTGTGCCAAATGGGCTCCTGGAGCTGCCAAATGCACCCGATATTGCTCGCCAAACAGGGAAATGGATAAGTCTGAGCCATCTGCTCGCAAATCTGCTTTCAAGAGCTTGGCATCAAACTCGGCATCAGAGCCAAAGCGATGGATATTCTCTATTCCACAAGACGCCGCTTGCTTGGCCAGATAATCGCCAAATTCATTGTCGCCATTCACAAGTGCAGAACCACCCGATACCACACCTTCAAAAATCTCAGCTTTGGCAACAGCAATTTCATCAATGCTATTGAAGTTACCAATATGAGCCGCAACCACAGTAGTGACAATGGCAATGTCGGGCCGTACCATATCGATCAAGGTCCTGATCTCACCACTATGGTTCATACCAACTTCAAAAATACCGAAATCACTATCCGCGTGCATTCGTGCCAGCGTCAGCGGCACCCCCCAATGATTGTTAAAGGACGCGACGGCTGCATGCACTTTACCGGACGGCTCTAGCGCTTTGCGCAAAGCATCTTTCGTACTGGTCTTACCGACACTGCCAGTCACAGCGATGATCTTGCCTTTGGTTCGCTTACGGGCGGCACGCCCCAAACGTTCAAGTGCTTTTAAAACATCATCAACAAAAACAACACGTTCCGAGAGGTTCGAAAAGTCGGATTTTTGTGCCTCTTCCAGCACCACCACAGCAGCTCCGGCCTCAAGAGCAGAATATGCAAAGGCATGTCCATCAAAGCGATCACCTTTGATCGCAAAAAAAGCATCTCCTTTGCCTATCGAACGACTATCAATGGAAACCCCATCGACGTTGCCGATCTCGCCGGGTTGAGAGATAGGCTCTACGGCATCCGAGAAATCTGAAGCGGTCCAGAGATGGTTCATGATGCAGCTCCTTCATTATGTTCTTTGAGAACTTGCTGCACTGCCTCGTGATCTGAGAAAGGCAAAACCTCACCTTTCACGGTCTGACCCTGCTCATGTCCTTTACCTGCCACTAGCAAGATATCGCCCGCTTGCAACATGGACACGCCCTTGGCAATGGCATCATATCGTCCAGCAACTTCACAGCCAGTCTCGACTGTTTCCATTACCGCCTTGCGGATAAGGGCCGGGTCTTCCGAACGAGGATTGTCATCGGTGACGATGGCAAAATCAGCATAATCATTTGCAGCTTTGCCCATCATGGGACGCTTGCCGGGGTCACGATCTCCTCCAGCACCAATGACCACAATCAACCGTTCTTTGGTGAATGGGCGCAAAGCCTTCAAAGCAGTCTCCAGAGAGTCTGGAGTATGGGAATAGTCAACATAGATCGGTGCGCCCTGCCCGGTTCTACCAACCAGCTCCATACGACCACAAGCTCCTTTGAGCTGAGACAGAGCATTCAGTATTTCTCCAACTGACAGACCCGAAGCGTAGGCCATCAATCCAGCCACCAGAGCATTCGAAGCCTGGAAGGTTCCAACCAGAGGGATATGCGCTTCAACGTTTCCCCAAACACCAGTCAGCAAAACAATCTGTTTCTCACCATCAAAGGAAATCGATTTGATACGCAGATCAGCACTTGTCGTTTCACCCAGGGTGAGGCAGGTCAAGCCACGCGCTTTGGCAGCATCCAGAAAGTAGGAGCTATGATCATCATCAAGATTGATGACAGCCGTACCGTCTTTTCTTACCAAACGCGTAAAGAGTTGCAACTTTGCATCGCGGTAGGCCTCGAACGTTTTATGATAGTCCAGATGGTCCCGGGTCAGGTTGGTATAGGCCCCGACATCGACCTTCAATCCATCAAGGCGTTTTTGCTCGAGCCCATGACTGGAGGCTTCCAACGCCAGATGGGTTACGCCCTGCTCTTCCTCCAGCCTCTGTACACTTTGCAGCAAACCAACAGGATCCGGCGTTGTCAATCCTCCATAGCTGGCGCCATTGGGCCCTTCAACGCCAATAGTGCCAATATTGGCAGCACGCTTACCAGCACTTGCCCAAATTTGACGCAAGAAAGAGGCAATTGAGGTCTTCCCATTCGTACCAGTGACAGCCGCGATCTTTTCATAGGATATGGGATAGAATGCGCCTGCAAGCGTAGCCAATGCTCCGTGCACATCCGCGCAACAGAAAATTGGAAATTCTGCAGGGACACCTTCTGCAGGGATGTCAGAAGCATCAGAGATGATAGCGGCAAGAGCACCTTTTTCGATCACTTGTTCGAGAAACCGCGCTCCATCGACCTGACTACCAGGAACACCAATAAACAGAAAATCAGTTTCTATTTTTCGGCTATCCGCATTCAGCCCCGCGACCTTTTGGTCCAAACATGCCTTGTCTCCTTGTTTTTGGATCAAAGGCAAGGATGCAAAAAGGTCTCGCAACAACATAAAAGCAGGCTCCCGAACGCCATTCAGCTCATGAATATCTCACAGCTTTAAAAGGATGCGGCGACAGTTGGAACAATCTTTTGACCAAAACGAGGCGAAACCCCCAACATTGAGCCAATTCTGCGGATAACATTGCCCGCCAGAGGTGCAGCATTCACACCAGCCGTCGCATAGCCATAGGTCTCTTTCAAACCCTTTGGCTCATCCAGCATGACCAGAACCACATATTCTGGTTTATCCATCGGAAAAGCGGATAGATAGGAATTGAACACCTTGTCCTTGGAATAGCGGCCATTCTCCACCTTCTCGGCGGTCCCTGTTTTGCCACCAACCAGATATCCGTCAACCTTTGAGCGTTTACCTGAACCCTTCAGAGTGTTCAGGCGCATCAGATACCGCATAGAAGCACTTGTCTCATCACTCACCAGCGGCTGAGCAATCTTACGCGCCTTCTCCCGGCTACGTTTCAGGAAGGTTGGCTTGATATACTTGCCACCATTGACCAACGCTGCTGCCGTGGCTGCAACCTGAATCGGAGCAACGGTCAGACCATGACCATAGGAAATCGTCATGGTAGACAAATCTGTCCAACGCTTCGGAAAGGACGGCGTACGCGCTTCCGGCAATTCGGTCTGCAAGCGATCAAGCAAATTAGCACGTTTCAGGAAGTTTTTGTGCTCTTCCTTACCAATCTTCAAAGCCATTTTGGCGGTGCCTATATTGGAAGAATAGATAAAGACTTCCGGCACGGACAAAATGCGCTTCTTGGCGTGAAAGTCACTGATCGTTCCCCCACGCACCCTGATTGGCTGTGTCGCATCAAAGCTGTCCCGCATGCGCACTTTACCACTATCCAGCGCCATGGCAGTGGTGATGGTCTTGAACACCGACCCCATCTCATACACACCGGCTGTAATACGGTTCAAGCGATCTGGCTTGTTCACATCCTTGGGATCATTCGGATCAAAATCTGGCAAGGATGCCATGGCAATCACTTCACCGGTATTCACATTCATGACAATCCCGGAAGCAGCAATCGCCTTGAACTTGGTCATGCTTTTGCCAAGCTCATCCCGCAACACATGCTGAGCACGCAAATCGATGGAAAGTTGCACCGGCTCCTGATTGCTATCACGAGCAAAGCCCAGATCATGCAAAACTGACAGGCCGGACTGATCAACATATTTCTCCATCCCGGCAATGCCTTCATTGTCGACATTGACCAGACCCACTATATGGGAAGCCGTGGGGCCAGCTGGATAGAACCGACGATTTTCTGACAAAAACCCGATACCAGGAATACCGGCTTCATGCATTGCCTGCTGCTGACGCGGTGTCACCTCACGTTTGATCCAGGTAAACTTACCTTTTCCGGCCAAACGCTTACGCAGACGTTCCCCGTCAATATCAGGAAAAACACTCAGAATAGCATCAACCGCCTCATCAACATCGACAATTCGGCGCGGCTCGGCAAAAATGGAAGCCGTTTTGATATCGGTCGCCAGAATTTCGCCATTCCGGTCCAAAAGATCGGGACGGGCCGCAGCCATGGCCTCTTGCGCAGAGTTGCGCTGTGCCTCGGGCTCCGGGCTATCGAAACCCAGCATCACCAATCGACCTGTCATCACTGCGAAACAACAGGTAAAAACCAGTATTGCCAAACGAATGCGACCACGTGTCGCCTCGGAACGCACCTTGTTGGTACCCTCAAAATCAAAATGTGAAGCCACCGAGTCGTCAGAACCCATCAATCCGCCAGTTGTTTGGGATGTATCCGCCATTTCCACCCCCATCATTGTTTCATCGGTTTTGGCCGGGTACTTGCTTTACCCAACAATTCATCAATAGTTTCAGGTCCGGCATCACCAGCACCATCTCGACTGGCCACACGTTCCGGCAAGTCCGCATCCTCACCAATCTGATAAGCCTTGACCTCTTTCAGCCCCAACTGATCAGCAAAGCGCTTGGCCAGATTCTGCACGCGTTCCGGACGATTAAGATAACTCCACTCAGCCTTCAGAAGGAGGAGAGCTTCTTTCTCTACAGCAATCTGGTGCTGTAGAGTGGCAATCTGTCCTTCGGTCTCACGCGCCTGCTGTTTGACCTGGTACAGCCAGAAGGCCCCCAAGAGCACACCGCCGAACAGAACAAGATTGATCAATCGTCCCATCACATCTCTCCCACTCGATTATCGGCCAACAACCGCGGCAAACCCAAGGCTCGTGCATCCAAATCATGAACTGGCGCTTCCGTACGATAAGCTGCACGCAATTTCGCTGACCGCGCACGAGGATTTCGTTCCAACTCCTCATCACCCGGTCCAACAGCCCCTTTGACAATCATCTCGAAGCTCGGCTCGGCCAGCTCTTGCTCCGGCATATACCGAGACCCACCTGCATGTTTCTTCGAACGCTCCTGAAAGAAACGCTTTACAATCCGGTCTTCCAGCGAATGAAAAGTCACCACCACCAAACGGCCACCAGGCTTGAGACATTTCTCGGCAGCCACAAGCCCATCTACCAACTCATCCAGCTCTGCATTGACAAAAATGCGCAATGCTTGGAAGACACGAGTTGCTGGATGAATTTTCTGCTGTGGTTTGCGGCCAACGGCTTTTTCAATACAATTTGCCAAATCCAAAGTGGTCTCAAATGATTGTTGTGCACGTTGGGTAACAATGGCTTCAGCGATACGTCGCGCCTGCTTTTCCTCACCCAGCTGCTTGAAGATCTGCGCCAGTTCCTTGGACTCATAGCCATTGACCACGTCTGCAGCGCTGGCTCCGGACTGAGCCATCCGCATATCCAGCGGACCATCCTGCATGAACGAAAAACCACGGTGCGCATCATCCAACTGCATGGAGGAAACACCGATATCCAGCACCACAGCATCCAGAGGTGCCAGACCTTGCTCCATTGCAATCTCGGCCAACTCACCGAAACAACCGGCCTGGAATTTCAACTGTGATCCAAATGTCTGTTGCAGGACCGTAGCGCGCACCGCTGCTTCCGGGTCACGATCAACCCCAAGCACATTCGAACCAGCCTTCATGATTGCACTGGAATAGCCACCAAACCCAAAGGTACCATCCAGAACCCATTGTCCCTTTTCAGGAGACAAAGTATCAAGCACCTCTTGCAAAAGCACTGGAACATGACGCGTCGGTCCGCCAACCATTTCATCATCTGAAGTGGGATGCGCCATCATTCCGCCCCCTCGCCATCTCTTTTGGAACCAAGGGACGATTGTGCTGTCGATGGCTGCGCCACACGCGCCATCCGACTGGTCTGGCGCTGCGCAGTCAGGCTCTTGCGCAAAGCACGCGCACGTTCGACAGCATCGGAGCGATAGGTTTCATAACGTTCAGGATTCCAGATCTGAAACTTGAACCCGTTACCAACAAAGGCAACCTTGTCATCAATGCCTGCATGGCCTTTAAGCGTTTCGCTCAGAACAACACGACCATCCTTGTCCATTTTCAAGGCTTCACTTTCACCCAGCAAAGTGGTGGCCAGAATTTCCCGTTCTTCAGAAAAGACCTCGAAGGCATTGAGATAGTCATCAATCGCGGATCGCAAACCCTGCCCGCCTGCATCAACGCAATCCATTTCCAGAGATGGACTGCAAAACAGATTGTCATAGCCATCACGAGCCAAAATCTGCCGGAAAGCAGCCGGTATGGATACCCGCCCCTTTGAATCCAGCCGATTCACATATTTGGACACGAATTCGTCCATCCAGCCTCGCCTCAAGCAACCAAACAGCCTGCTAATCCCTGAGATTTCGCATTGTCCGCCGCTGGCAAATGCAAAATCTCAGGTCATTTCTAAAGACACAATCAAAACCGGAACAGAGTCCCAGCATGATGCATCTAGATATGGGATATCATGGGGAATGATGGGCGTCAATGGATTCAGATGGGAATCACAATGCAAAAACCATCCATACAATTCTAAAAAACCATGATTAACAATTAGTTACGGATCAGATTGCAGATCTGCGCAAAAATGAGAAAAATTTTGAAATATGGGGAAACATATTCGTTTCATGAGAAAGAGAGGTATTTCCCCGTATCAGCCCATATCTGAGAAATTTGCAATACAAATCACTTCAGCAATCACGCATTGACAGACAAAAGTGCACACGAAAAGATATCGGTTATTTGATATTGCCTGTCCGAAACAACGCAATGGCCAACATTCCGAACTGTAAAGGGGCAACTTGATGAAACTCGAACTATGGCTGGCCTTTGTGGCAACCTATACACTCATCTGTCTCATCCCCGGCCCAAGCGTTCTGATGGTCACTGGCATTGCACTGACCAAAGGAAGAAAAGAAGCTTTTCTCTGTATCCTCGGCGAGTTACTAGGCGGCGTGGTTTTGATCGCACTTTCACTTCTCGGTGTGGGCGCAATTCTGGCCGCCTCTGCAGAATTGTTCCAAATAGTCAAATGGGCAGGTGTGTTCTATATGGCTTATCTCGGCTGTCACCAGATCTATGATGCCAGCAAGCTCAAGTCCGACCCCACGCTCGACACCAACACACAAGCCAATCTGGCCAGTGCAAGAGCGGGCTTTTTCACTGCCATTCTGAATCCAAAGGCCATCTTCTTTTATGTGGCCTTTCTTGCCCAATTTCTGGAACCCGGGGGAAATATCTATTCCCAGTTTGTAATCGTCACAACCACATCAACTGTGATTGTCGCCGTAATCCTTGGTTTCTATGCAACCATTGCATCACATGCCCGAAAACGCTTCCAAAGTGCCAGGGCACAGCAGAAGTTCGGTTTCATGGGCGGTGGTTTCTTGCTTGGAGGCAGCGTTTTGATGGCATCAACGCGCTAAAACATCATTGGCGTCATATTACAAGAAAAAGCACCAGTCGGTCTGTAAGCCGGGTTTTGTATGGCAAGAAATCTTGCGCGGCAACCATTCATCTGGGACATACATTGCTGCATGCCTCAAGCAACCTACCCGGACAGCTGGCCTGAAAGCAGGCTGGCGAAACCGCACTGTCCCTATTCGGTCTTGCTCCCGGTGGGGTTTACCCTGCCGCTTCCATTGCTGGTCGCGCGGTGAGCTCTTACCTCACCCTTTCACCCTTACCTGACACAAGATCAGGCGGTTTGCTTTCTGTGGCACTTTCCCTAGAGTCGCCTCCGCCGGGTGTTACCCGGCACCGTGCTTTCATGGAGCCCGGACTTTCCTCCTCGGATTGCTTTCGCGACACCGAAGCGGCTGCCCGACCGACTGGTTCCTGTGAGGTAAGGCTTTCACGCCCTCAGGTCAAGCATTCAGGTATCATCACGATGGATTCAGGGCATAACATTATCTGGCAGGATTAACGCTCTGCTATCAGCTTGGCCATCAACTCCACCTGCGCATCAATCGCATCGAGACTGGAAGCTGCGTAACCAAGGAACAAACCCTGTCGCCGATCCATCTGCCCGGACCAATAGAAACTGCTCAAGGGACTATTTTCGATTCCGTGACCTCTCAAATGATGAGATAAGCTCTGATCATCCCATCCCTGCTTCAATAGCTGATCGCTCAAATAGCCAAGCAACTGGATCCCACCATCCTGCTGGGTTGGCAACAAAGCATTGGCACAGTTACGCTCCAATGCCGCAAGCAAATGCTCTCGTCTTTGTTGATATAAAAGGCACATCTGGCGAATATGGGTACGAAATTGCCCCTCTTGCATGAAGGACGCAATGGCATATTGCAGAACCACCGCCGGGGCCGAACCGATATTTCGATGCATCGAAGTGGCGGGAGATACCAATTTCGGCGGCATGATCAAATAGGCCACGTGCAGCGCTGGCATCAGAGACTTAGAGAAGGTACCCATATAAATGACACGTTCCTGCCGATCCAATCCCTGCAAACTGGCAATAGGCGTTCCCTTGAAATGGAACTCACTATCATAGTCATCTTCCAGCACGTAACTGCTACTTCGTTCCGCATAATGCAGAAGCGCCAGTCGCTCTTCCAACCCCATCAAACGCCCAGTAGGAAATTGATGCGACGGAGTGACATATATCAGTTTGGGATCGAATCCTTCCGGCAGACAGGCAAACGGCGCTTTATCATCCAGCTTCAAAGGACGCAGCTCCGCTTGGGCACCACGAAAAGCCGCCAAAGCACCGCTGTAACCAGGCTCCTCCATCATGGCTGGATCGCCGGCATCCAATAGCAACCGACTAACAAGATCCAATGCCGCTTGCGCCGAAGACAGGATCAAAACTTGTTCGGGCTCAGCCACCACCCCACGGGTCAAACGTACATGCTCGATGATCGCGTCCTGCAATTCTGGCAAACCTGAATAATTACCATAGCCCCCCATGTCAGGATGCAACTGCATTTGCCGAGCTGCTCGTCGCAAATGCCGCGCCCACAAATCATGAGGAAAACTGCGCAACTCGGGCAAGCCAGGTTGGAAGCTGTAAAAAGCTGGATGCTCTCGTCTGCGCACATCAATCATATCATGAGCCTGTTTGGCGAGACGGGGCTTGGCAATATTGTCAGATGAGAGCGCTCTTTCTCGCGGCTCCCCCTGCCCTTCAAAACCTCGAGATGCTTCACTGATCTTGGTGCCGCGACGTCCATCCGCAACCAGAAATCCTTCCATGACCAACTGTTCATAGGCAGCCATTACGGTGTTTCGGCCAACTCTCAAATCCTGCGCGAGAGAGCGGCTGGTTGGCAATTTCACTCCCGCTATCAATCGACCTTCTTCAATCTGACCACGGATCTGACCATAAATCTGCCGGGACAGGCTCTCGGTTTCGTCACGCTGAAGTGTGATTTGTCCGGCAAGCAACATGATTGGTTCCTCGATAATGTTATCTTTGGCCCTTCATATAGCGCATTTTATCGATATTAGTAAGACCAAACGCAACCAAAAGACTCAAAAATCACCCGACCAAAAGGACCAATGGGATGAAGACCCTTGCCGTGACCAAGATAAACAAAATTCGTAATGCCAAGCGTGCAAGCTATGATGAGAACACCATTCACACCATTCTGGATCAAGGTTTGATCGCCCATGTCGCTTTCTCTCATGATGGCGACCCCATTTGCCTTCCCATGGTTTATGGCCGCATTGACGACAAGATTTATATCCATGGCGCCAAAGCCACCCGCATGTTCAAGCAGCTAAAACAAGGCATTCCCGCCTGTCTGAATGTCACTTTGGTTGATGGTCTGGTACTGGCCCGCTCCGCCTTCCATCATTCGATGAACTTTCGTTCCGTCAACATTCACGGCACCGCGCATCTGGTGGAAGATGAAGACGAGAAGTACGACGCTCTTGTGGCCATCACCGATCACATGATGCCAGGTCGATGGGATGAATGCCGGGACATGACAAAAAAGGAAGCCAATGCGACCAGCGTCATCGCGCTTACCATCGAGCAGGCAGCAGCAAAATGCCGCTCAGGCATGCCTGTTGACGATGACGAAGATTATGCGCTCGATCATTGGGCTGGCATTGTACCGATCACCACGCAATTTGGTGAGGCCATCAACGATGACCAGCTTCGCGACGGCATTCCCGTATCGCCAAGCATCGAGAAGATTACCGGCCCGACTCGCTAAATCAGATCGGTGAAGTTCCTTGAAGCCGAAGCAGCCAATCTCTCTAGAGTGCAGGCAAAGAGGAGCTCAACTTGTAAAGGGTGGTGATGGTCGAACCATCGGCCACACCATCCACTTTTTCCGATCGAAAATGGCGTTGGAAGGCAGCGACAGCAATCTCTGTCTGGTCGTCAAACACACCAGTGACATCAATCTTGTAACCATAGATGGCCAGCATGCTTTGCAATGCTTGCACTGGCTGCCCTTCGTCGCCCTTCTGAAAGAAACGGCCATCGGAAATTGGCTCTGGTTCAACCCAGTGCCCCACCCCGCGAGAGGCCAGTACGGGCCACGGGAACATCACACCCGGATCAATCTTGCGACCTGGTGAAACATCGCTATGACCCAGTACCCGATGAGCGGAAATATTATGCCGCTCAATGATATCACGACAGAGCATCAGAACGCTGGCTATCTGTTGGGCTGTGAATTCCTCGTTACCTGCATTGGCAATCTCGACCCCTATGGAACAGCTATTGATATCTGTTTCACCCTTCCAATAGGATTGTCCTGCATGCCAGGCACGCTTGCTCTCATCAACCAGCTGAACAATATCACCGTTGCGATGAACATAATAATGTGAGGACACTTCGCTCTTTGCATTGCACAGCCAGTTCAGCGCCTGCATGTCGTCATCCATTCCAGTATAATGCAACAGCAACATATCGATGGCACGACCATCATTACGCTCGCCAAAGTTGGGCGATGGCATAGGCTCGCACGGGCAAGCACTCACTATTTCCATGATTATTTAAGTCCTCGTTCCAGCTCAATCATCGACCAGGCATGATTTATCGCAGCCAGCTTGTCATTGGCAATCCGTACGAACTCTTCCGGAACACCCCGGGCGATCAGACGATCCGGATGATTTTCCCGCACCAGTTTGCGATAGTGACTTTTGATATCCTTGTCGGTCCAGTGTCGCTCGGCATCCAGGATGGTATAAGGGTCCTGCTTTCCTTCATCCACATGGCGCATTTTGATGCGCTCGAAGCATCGCTCGGTAATTCCGAAGATTTCGGCCACATGTTCCAGATAGCTCAATTCACTGCTGTGAAGTACACCATCAGCCTTGGCGATATGAAAAAGTCCATCGACGATATCCTCCAGAATATCACGATCTTCTTCATAAAGACGTGCGATCTGTTGAGCATAGGAGTCATAGCCTGCGACATCTTTCTTCGCCAGATTGAAAAGACGAGCTACGTTACTCTCTTCTCCTGGAGGAATTTCAAACAAATCTCGAAAGGCTGAAATCTCATCCTGCGTCACCACGCCATCCGCTTTGGCCATTTTTGCGGAAAGCGCAATCATCGCCATGGTAAAGGTCAGTTGTTTGCGGTCCAGCCCGGCCCCAAGCCCTCGGACAGCGGAGGTAAGCTTGTCGACAAAGGCAGTCAGTGCTTCGCTTTGACGGATATCCTCAATCAGATTTCCGATCTGGCTCCAGATGCTCATTCGCTGCCCCTAAAGATCGCTTCACCAAACGCTTTTCTCACGTCAACTTAGGTGAGTCTGTTGCCCTTTACGAGGGCACCGGCCAGAAAAATTAAATCAATTCAGATCAAAGCGAGGCCGCTGCTCGTGCGGCCTGATCATATTGACCGGAAAGAGAGCGCAGAAGTGCCGCAACCCGACTGAGGTCTTCCTCGCTTAGCCCCACGGCATCAACAGCCTCAAACAACAAGGCTTCCCGCACTTCTTTATAACGTATGCAAAGCGCTTCTCCTTTGTCAGTAATAGCAACGACCTTTTCCTTACCCTGTCGGGCGCTTTCGACAAGGTCCATGGACTGAAGTTTCTTGAGGGCGTAATTGACAGTATGCGTATCCTCGATATTGAGGATCAGGCAAAGATCCGCCAGTTTTTTAGGGCGACCACGATGATTGATCGAATGCAACACAAGCACATCCAGCGATCCAAGATCGGCGACACCAGCAGCAGCCATGCAACGTGTAATCCACCGATGGAACCCGTTACCACACATGGAAAGTGCCAGTTCCACTTCTGAAAGTGATGGCTTGCGCCCTTCGGCAAGATGAGAAGACCCGACAACTGGCCCAATGGAAGCCGTGGTTTGTCTATTCTCATTATCCTTGCTCATTCAGAACCCTCCTATTTTATCCGTCGATACTTTATAAGCACAAAATTGGCGATGAAATCCGTTTTCGCACGCGTAATCCACTGCATCAAGAAATAATTCAATGACATTTTATCGACATTTTATTGACGAAAATCCATTTATGTGTTTTCCTTGCGTCAAATCACCCCTATTTTGCATAAATTCCGTGAGGATGAACAAACCATGAGCAATGAGGCAAACAATCAGACCAGTGGCAAATGGGATTTCTGGATCGATCGTGGCGGTACTTTCACCGACATTGTAGCCCGCGCACCCGATGGGTCCGTCCATCCTCACAAAGTGCTCTCGGAAAATCCGGAAAGCTATAAGGACGCCGCCATTCAGGGCATTCGTGATCTGATGGGAATCGATAAAAAAGCACGCATCCCGGCAGAAAATATCGCGACAGTCAAAATGGGCACCACCGTAGCAACCAACGCACTGTTGGAGCGCAAAGGTGATCGCACATTATTTGTCACCACGAAAGGCTTCCGGGATGCCTTACGCATCGGCTATCAGGCGCGTCCGGAAATTTTCGCCAAGGAAATCATTCTCCCTGAATTGCTCTATGAAGAAGTGATAGAGGCAAATGAACGCTTCAAAGCCGATGGTTCTGTAGAAATACCATTAGATGCCGAAAGTCTACGTCCACAACTGCAAGCCGCCTTTGACAAAGGCATCCATTCAGTCGCCATCGCCTTCATGCATGCCTATCGTTACATCGACCATGAGAAGACGGTCGCAAATATGTGTTCCGAAATCGGCTTCACACAAATTTCGATCTCGCACGAGGTGTCTCCACTCATCAAATTGGTCGGGCGCGGTGATACAACAGTGGTCGACGCTTACCTTTCCCCAATTCTGCGACGGTACGTGGAACAGGTATCTTCCGAGCTTGGCGCAGAAGGTACCGACTGCAAACTGATGTTCATGCAGTCTTCTGGAGGCCTGACCGCAGCCAATCTATTTCAGGGCAAGGATGCAATCCTATCCGGTCCGGCTGGTGGCGTCGTCGGTGCCGTAGAAACCACAGAAATGGCTGGCTATTCCAAAATGATAGGCTTTGATATGGGTGGCACCTCCACGGATGTTTCCCATTATGACGGAGAGTATGAACGCGCTTTTGAGACAGAGGTTGCTGGCGTTCGCATGCGTGCTCCGATGATGCGTATTCACACAGTTGCAGCTGGCGGTGGCTCCGTTCTGCATTATGATGGCTCTCGCTTCCGGGTTGGTCCGGATAGCGCTGGCGCCAACCCCGGTCCTCGCGGCTATCGTCGTGGCGGCCCGTTGGCAGTCACGGATGCCAACATCATGGTAGGCAAACTCAAACCGGATTATTTCCCCCATGTTTTCGGCCCCAACCAGGATCAGCCACTGGATTATCAGGCGGTCCGTGCTGCCTTTCAAAACATGGCAGATCAAATCGGCGATGGCCGTAGTCCTGAAGAAGTGGCTGATGGTTTTCTCGCCATTGCAGTCGAGAACATGGCCAACGCCATCAAGAAAATTTCCGTTCAGCGCGGCTATGACGTTACCGATTATGCTCTGACCTGTTTTGGTGGCGCCGGCGGCCAGCATGCCTGCCTCGTAGCCGACAGTCTTGGCATGTCGACTGTCGTAGTGCATCCTTTCTCGGGTATTCTCTCCGCTTACGGCATGGGGTTGGCCGATATCTCAGCCAACCGCCAGAAAGCCATCATCAAACCACTCTCCAATGAACTCCTGAATGATGTTGCGACCGAGCGTGATGACATCAAAGCCCAAAACCTCTCGGATCTGGTCAAACAAGGCATTTCTGAAAAGGAAGCCAAGCACTTCCCTCGCCTGCATCTGCGGTATGATGGCACCGACACCGCACTACCAGTCAATTTCACGGATCTGGCGGATATGACCGCCCAGTTTGAAGACGCCCACAAAAAACAATTCGGTTTTGTTTTTGAAGGCAAGCAGATCGTTGTGGAAGCCATTGAAGTGGAAAGCGTCGGCGGCGGTTCTGATCTGGTCGAACCAGATCTGGCTCTATCATCCGATGATGCGATTGCGACGGAATCCAGCTCTTTCTTCTCCGGAGGCAAAGCGCACGCAATCAATATCTATAAACGTGGCAACCTGATGCCTGGCCAGAAAGTCACCGGCCCCGCTTTGATTATGGAACCCCATCAAACCATCGTGATTGAGCCGGAATGGCAAGCAGAGATAACTTCAAAAGATCACATCATCATCAAACGTCTGGTCGCGGCAAAACGATCTGAGGCAATTGGCACTGACGCCGATCCTGTGATGCTGGAAATCTTCAACAATCTTTTCATGTCCATTGCCGAACAGATGGGCGTCACCCTGCAAAACACCGCCTATTCCGTGAATATCAAGGAACGTCTGGATTTCTCCTGTGCTGTCTTTGATGGCAAGGGTCGCCTGATCGCCAATGCCCCGCATATGCCGGTACATCTGGGCTCCATGGACCGCTCTGTCGAGAGCATCATCAACAACAACAAGAACAATGTGAAACCAGGCGATGTCTTTGCCATCAATGCTCCCTATAATGGTGGCACGCATCTGCCAGACATCACCGTCATCACCCCGGTCTTTGATGATGACAACAAGAATGTCATTTTCTGGGTAGCTTCTCGCGGTCATCATGCTGATGTCGGCGGCACAGCACCGGGTTCCATGACCCCGCGTGCCACCAACATCAATGATGAAGGCGTATTGATCGACAACCTCAAACTGGTAGCAGAAGGCATCTTCCAAGAGGAAGAATTGACCCGCGTTCTGACCAATCATGCATTCCCGGTGCGCAACATCACTCAGAATATCGCTGATCTCAAGGCTCAGATCGCCGCCAATACCAAAGGTGTGCAGGAATTGGCCAAGATGGTCGATCACTTCACAATGCCGGTTGTTGTCGCTTACATGCAGCATGTTCAGGACAATGCCGCAGAAAGCGTACGCCGCGTACTGGATGTATTGGAAGATAGCAAATTCACCTATGAAATCGATCATGGTGGTATCATCAAGGTCAAGATCAGTGTCGACAAAGAAGCTCGTCAGGCGACCGTCGATTTCACCGGTACCTCTGGTATTTTGCCAAACAACTTCAATGCACCAGAACCAGTAACCCGTGCAGCGGTTCTCTATTGCTTCCGTGTGATGGTGGATAGCGATATTCCGATGAATGCTGGCTGTCTTGATCCGATCACCATCATCCTGCCAGATGATTGCATGCTTAAACCCACCTATCCTGCTGCTGTTGTGGCAGGCAATGTCGAGACCTCACAACACGTCACCAACGCTTTGTTTGGGGCACTGGGAGCCATGGCAGCCTCTCAAGGCACCATGAACAATCTCACCTTTGGCAATGACCAGTACCAATATTATGAGACCCTTTGCTCTGGTTCCCCCGCCGGTCCGGGTTTCAATGGCACATCTGGCGTTCATGTTCATATGACCAATTCTCGCCTGACAGATCCGGAAATTCTGGAATTCCGTTTTCCTGTCCTGTTGGAGGACTTCCATATCCGCAAAGGCTCTGGTGGCAAAGGCAAATGGTCTGCAGGCGATGGTACCAAACGCACTATCCGGTTCCTGGAAGATATGGAATGCGCCATTCTTGCTTCACACCGGAAAATTCCACCACATGGTCTGGCAGGTGGTGAAGCAGGTCAATGCGGAGCAACCGAAGTCCGCCGCCTTGATGGCAAACTGGAAAAACTGGGCTCTTCAGATCAAACCCACCTGAAGTCCGGTGAAACAGTCATCGTGACCACACCGACTGCTGGTGGTTACGGCACTCCTGAATAATGCCCATCCCGAATTGAAAACAAACAAGAAAGGCATTGGCGTTACCCGCCGATGCCTTTTTTATCTGGTCATCCGTTCAGAAAGCACCAAACCAAGGTTCAGTCTCTTTGTCTGGTAGAGTGTCATCTTTCCCTTAGGCTTTGCTATTTACACGGCAAGAAAGGCGTATCATGTGCAATACCACTCCTCCGGCACCAGATGTTGCTGCAATAGGCACCAAAATGCTGGAAAATAACCGCATCCGCGTAACAGAATGGCGTTTCAAGAAAAAAGGAGATAGCACTGGCTGGCACAAACATGAATATGACTATGTCGTGGTTCCGCTTTTTACCGGAATATTGGAGATCGAAACACCCGACAAAGGCCGCATCAGCTGGCCCGTAGAAAATGGCATTCCCTATACCCGCGAAGCCAATACCGAGCATGACGTCATAAATGGCAATGACTTTGAATGTGCATTCATCGAGGTAGAACTGCTTGAACCCCCTCAAAAGAAATAGGCAATAGCAGTATCAATCCGTGTTGAGAACGGGCCTCAGAAAACTACGGTCATAGCGGCGTATACAGCCCGTCTCGCTCGCATATCGAAAAGCCGCCTGACACTCTGCGTCATCCATACTTTGCTGACGATAAATCTCATAAGCTGCCAGCGAAGGAAAAGAAAAAATCGCCACCGCCAGATCATTGGCACTCTCATGAGGCAGGAAATAACCATGATGCAGCCCGCCAAACTTTCGCACCAAGGGTATCCAGAGCTTGGCATAATGTTCAAACTCCGCAATTTTATCGGGATTAATCTCATATTTGATGTAGCAGGAAATCACGTTTTGCATCCTTTGTAGCAGCATCACTTACACACTCGATAAGTGCCTTTGCGGCCATGCTTGGCGAGATCAAAATGGAAATGATCCTGATGATATTTATCCCCCCCCGGTCCCAAGACCGTGGTAAAATATTTACAGGCTTCCCGATTGATTTTCTTCATGAAACGGGCATCTCGACTCACACCTCGCCAGTCACGTTTTACAGTCAATGTCCGCCCATCTTTCAACGTGAAAGACGAAATATCCATGGCATTCATGAAGGCGTGCTCGGAAAATTTGCCTCTACGGCTACCATTGCGCCGACGACAGGAATAGGAAGCAGCAACGCGCACCTTGACAACTGGTTGCCCCAAATAGCGCATGGCCTGTGGTTGAACCACATCCGCAAAATAGCGCTGAAGCTGGGTTGTCATGGCACAGTTAAGCTTGGCCTCCGGACCCAATTGAACCGGATTATCCCCCCCTAGCGCGGAAACCCGATACGGAGCCTCATTGCCACACTTTCCTTTTTCAAAGAAACGATCCAGCGCCTCACCTGCAGCAAGGCCTTGAAAGAAAACTTGACAGTCACCGCCAGAGAATTTGCTGTCCTCAGGTGCAGATACCGCCTCAGCCTGAAGAATTGATTGATCAACTTCATCAATCTGGTCGAAGACCGAGCAGCCACCGAGGCCTAAAAGAATCAGAGACACAACGATCCCTATTGGACGTGAAATCTGTATGGTTTCTCTCACCTTTGGCCTCTTTAAAACACGAAATTGACTTGCGACGCACCCTTGAAAGGCGCATTCTTTAGGAACATCCTGTTGTAAGGAAGGCAAAGTGCATGACCTCCACAGATAAATCATTGCTTGGCAACACACCTGTAGCTGGCCGAATTGCGCCGCAATCCTTGCTGAAAATTGTCCAAAAAATCGACCAAGGCTCGCTCACAACGAAGAAGGCTCTGGATCTCTGTATTGAAAGAATCTCGGAGTTTGATCATGACATCCATGCCTTTACGCAAGTGACCCCTGACAAGATACTGCAAACACTTGCAGGAAAAGGTCCGTTGAAGGGGGTGGGGCTTGCAATCAAGGATGTCTTTGATACAGCCGATCTGGCAACCGAATATAACTCTCCAATTTACGCAAACCACCAACCTGCAGCGGATGCGGCTCTTGTGGCTTTGGCTCGAAAAGCAGGCTGTACTCCGGTGGGCAAAACCGTCACCACCGAATTTGCTTTCTTCCATCCAGGAGAAACAAGAAACCCATACAATCTCGATCACACGCCCGGCGGTTCCTCTTCCGGCTCAGCAGCAGCGGTCGCCACCGGCATGGTACCATTGGCCTTGGGCACTCAAACAGGTGGCTCAGTCATTCGACCGGCTGCCTTTTGCGGTGTTGCCGGGTTCAAACCATCCAGCGGATTGTTGCCTACAGTCGGCATGAAAACCTTTTCCTGGTCTCTGGATACGGCTGGCTTCTTTGCCAAAGGTGTCGAAGATATCGCTTTTGCAACATCGGTTCTTACCGGTCGGCACATGAAATTGGAAGACAAAACCCCGAACATGCCGGTCATCGGAATTGCCCGCACCCATTGTTGGAGTGAAGCAACCGAGGAATATCAGCAACAATTTGATTCACTGCTCTCCAGTTTGTCAAAATTCGGCTTCAAACTTGTCGATTTGCCAATAACGGACGAGTATATTGCGGCTTTTCATGCCCACCAGAGCATACAAGACTTCGAAGCCAAACAGGCCCTGGCATGGGAATATCAAACTCATCCGGACAAACTCAGCGATCTATTGCGCGAAACTCTGGATTTCGCCCAAACCATCCAACCATCCGATTATGATGATGCCCGCATGATCGCGGAAGTTGGTAGCCAACAGATGGATGAGGTCTTTTGCGAGATTGACGCCCTGATCTCGCTATCAGCACCAGGTTCAGCCCCGAAGGGGTTAACCTCAACCGGCTCTTCCATCTTTAACCGAACCTGGACATTATTCGGTCTGCCATGCGTCAACGTTCCCGGCTTGATGAGCGATAATGGCTTGCCGTTCGGCATTCAAATCATAGGTCCTTATATGCAGGATCATAACTGCCTGATCATTGCCCATTTGATCGAACAATCCATTCAGCGCCATCTGGATATGACTGGCTGACCCATCACCGTCAGCGACCACGAACGACCTTGCGATTGATTTTCAAACGCTGTTTGACAGAAGGATCCAGCTTTTCGGTTGCAGCCTGCCAAGCTGCCGGGGCCAACACGCCCACCACCTCATCCAGAAAGGCCAACATTCGTTGAGGCCAAACATGATAAGCCTCCCGCAGAGCCCAACCCAATCCTTTCTGAACATAATAATCCTCATCCTCCAGCCGTGCTCGGATCAAAGAGAAAACAAGATCTTCATCTGGAAACACATTGCGAAATCGTGAATAGAAAAGCAGCGCCACCAGGGACTGCCGCCTCTCCCATGGATTATCTGATTCATTCCAGCGCTTCAGAATCGGAACAACATGCTCAGGTGCTTCTTCCAGCAATTGAGAATAGATACGAGACAGACAATCTGACTGGTCCCAGCAATTCACGCTCATCACCCAAGGCTCCAACTCCTGCCATAACCAGACCGGATCATACCGCTCACCAGGTTTCTCGACATAGAGAGCCGCCTGAACCTTGGCTTCATGCGTTGTTGCATGGTTCCAGACATAGCCCCAGATTGGCACTTGTTCAGCAAAAGAGAGCTTTGAGAAACTGTATTTCTTCTTCAAACATTGACGTTGTTGAGGAACGGTCAGACCAAGCAACGGCATGGTCACTTTCATGAAGCGGGCCCGCTCTGCAGCTTTATGCGGGTCAACCGATCTAGCCAAATCCGCCAGTCGGGTTTCCACCTCTGCAAGCGCAAATTTCCCTGCCTCCGTCCCCTGCATCATCCTTTTTCTCCCCAAGATGCTCTCAAAAAAGACACACAAAATGTCGCACAAGGAACCAAGAGTTCACAAGGGTTTATGGGGCTATTAGGCCGCAAAACTAAAGATAATGCCGCAGTGCACAATCTTTTTCGCTTCGTCTTTTGACTAATATCTCGTAAGATTTTCGTGAGTGAAAAGCCTAGGAGGAAGCAAAACCATGATTAAATCGATGAATATCGTTGTGGTTGGTGCAGCCTTTGCGTTTGTTGCAGCAGTTATATTTGGTTTAGTTTAGGCAACATCGTCTGCACTTGAATGGATGTTTTATATATTCCATTCCAAAAAGACTTATACTACAAGAACTGCTTACAAGACAAATATGAGAAAACCGGGGTAAAAACTCCGGTTTTTCAATTTCATATCTACATTCAGACCGCATAAATTGAGCAGTCAGCTCCTGGGAATGTAGTTCAGAATTGGAGCAAGCCATTTCTCAGCTGTTGCCAAATCCCACCCCTTGCGCTCAGCATATGATTCAACCTGATCCTTCTCGATTTTACCAACCCCGAAATAATAACTATCAGGATGGCTGAAATAGAGACCGGATACCGCAGAACCCGGTGTCATGGCACAGCTTTCAGTCAGCTTGATTCCTGTGGTTGCCTCTGCATCCAGCAATTCAAACAGAGTACGTTTCTCCGTATGATCAGGCTGAGCAGGATAACCAGGTGCAGGGCGAATCCCTTGATACCCTTCGGAGATAAGATCGGCATTGGAAAGTTTCTCTTCACCAGCATAACCCCAATGGATCTTGCGCACGTCCTCATGCATCTTTTCTGCATAAGCTTCCGCCAGACGATCAGCCAGAGCCTGTAATAAGATCTTGGAATAATCATCCCCCGCTGCATCAAATGCCGACGCCCGTTCTGCTTCCCCAAAACCGGTCGAAACTGCAAAACCACCTACATAGTCCGCGATATCCATGCCCTGTGGCGCAACAAAATCTGCAATCGAGACATTGGCACGCTTGGAACGCCCTGCAATCTGCTGGCGCAAGCCATGGAAGCGAGCCAGCTCATCATCACGTTCTTCATTACGATAGAGCGCGATATCATCCCCATCCCGGTTGGCCGGCCAGAAGCCAATAACACCACGAGCACTGAGCCATTTTTCATCGATAATCTGTTTCAACATGGCTTGGGCATCATTGAAAAGTGCCGTCGCAGCTTCACCATAGACATCATCATCAAGAATCGCCGGATAACGCCCTTTCATTTCCCAGGTGGAGAAGAAAGGTGTCCAGTCGATGTAGGGAACCAGCTCAGCCAGATCCTGCTCTTCAAACACCTTGGTACCAATAAAAGAAGGTTTCACCGGATTGCTGGCATCCCAGTCGAGCTCTAATCCATTCGCCTGAGCATCAACCAGCGCCAAACGCGCCTTTTTGTTTTGTGCCTTGACATGATTGTCACGTACACGAACATAGTCGGCACGAATATCTTCGATATAAGCATCCTTGTCGCGCGAAAGAAGCTTGGTCGCCACACCAACCGCACGGGAGGCATCGGTAACATAGATAGACTGACTGTTTTGATAACCCGGAGCAATCTTCACCGCCGTATGGACTTGCGAGGTAGTGGCTCCACCAATCAACAAGGGCTGATCAAAACCTTCACGCTGCAATTCACTGGCAACATGCACCATTTCATCCAGAGATGGCGTAATCAGACCAGACAGACCGATGATATCGACCTTCTCCTTGCGAGCCGCCTCCAAAATGTCATTGGTTGGTACCATGACGCCGAGATCAACCACTTCATAGCCATTGCATTGCAGAACAACACCCACGATATTCTTGCCGATATCATGCACGTCACCCTTCACAGTGGCCATCAATACCTTACCAGCGCTTTGACGCTCACCTTCCTGTTCTTCATCCATGAAAGGCAGGAGGTAAGCGACAGCCTTCTTCATGACACGCGCGGATTTCACCACCTGTGGCAGGAACATCTTGCCATCACCAAACAGATCACCAACCACATTCATGCCATCCATAAGCGGACCTTCGATCACGTCCAGTGTACGCTCGGAGGCCTGACGCGCTTCCTCGACATCTTCATCAATGTAATCACCGATGCCTTTGACAAGTGCATATTCCAAACGCTTGCCAACCGAAGCTTCACGCCAGGAGAGATCCACAACCTTGGCCTCGCCTTTTTTATGAAGATAGCGCTCAGCAATTTCCAGCAATCGATCTGTGCCATCTTCGCGCCGATTCAGCACCACATCTTCAATGCGCTCGAGCAGCTCCTTGTCAATTTGATCATAGACCATGAGCTGTCCGGCATTGACGATCGACATGTCCAAACCAACCTTGATGGCATGATACAAGAAAGCTGAATGCATGGCTTCGCGAACGAGATTGTTACCACGGAAGGAGAAGGACAGGTTCGACAAACCGCCTGACACATGGGCATGAGGCAAATTCTCACGAATCCATCGTGTTGCCTCAATGAAGTCCATTCCATAATTGTTATGTTCTTCGATGCCCGTCGCAACCGCAAAGACGTTCGGGTCAAAAATGATATCTTCCGGCAGGAAACCGACTTCATCGACCAGAATATCGTAGCTGTTCTTACAGATCTCGATCTTCCGCTCATAGCTATCCGCCTGACCTTTCTCATCAAAAGCCATGACAACAACGGCTGCACCATAACGTTTGATCAGTTTGGCCTGAGCAACAAAAGCCTCTTTGCCTTCCTTCAATGAGATGGAGTTGACCACCGACTTCCCCTGAAGACATTTCAGGCCTGCTTCAATAACGCTCCATTTGGAGCTATCCACCATAATCGGCACACGGGAGATGTCGGGTTCAGCCACCACAAGATTTAGGAATGTGACCATGGCGGCTTCCGAATCCAGCAACCCCTCGTCCATATTCACATCGATGATTTGTGCACCACTCTCCACCTGCTGGCGCGCCACATCCAAAGCGGCCTCATAGTCTCCGTCGGTAATCAGACGACGAAATTTGGCAGAACCGGTGACATTGGTTCGCTCGCCAATATTGACAAAATTGGTCTCTGGCGTCAGCGTGAATGGTTCAAGACCGGACAAACGCATATATTGCGGCACCTCGGGAATGGCCCGTGGCGGATAAGGCTTTACCGCATCTGCAATAGCCCGAATGTGATCAGGCGTGGTACCACAACAGCCACCGACCAGATTGATCAAACCATCCCTGGCAAAACCCTCCAGGAGACCAGCCATATGTTCCGGGCTCTCGTCATATTCACCAAACTCGTTCGGCAGACCGGCATTGGGATAAGTGGAAACATAAGTCTCTGCAACTCGTGAAATACTGTCGACATGCTGGCGCAGCTCGGCAGCACCAAGCGCACAGTTCAAGCCAACAGCAAATGGCTTTGCATGACGCACAGAATTATAGAAAGCCTCCGCAGTCTGGCCCGAGAGAGTACGACCAGACTTATCGGTGATGGTGCCGGAAATCACCACAGGCCAAACCATACCTTTCTCTTCAAACAATTCATCAATCGCGAAGAGAGCTGCTTTGGCATTCAAGGTATCAAAGATGGTTTCAACCGCCAGAGCATCCGCCCCGCCTTCAATCAAGCCACGCGCGGCTTCACGATAAGCATCTTTCAACTCATCGAAACTGACAGCCCGATAGCCTGGATCATTCACATCAGGAGAGATCGACCCTGTCCGGTTGGTTGGACCAAGGGCGCCCAGAACAAAAGCCTTGCGCCCTGGCTCGTTTGCCTCCACCGCCACGACGGCTTCCCTTGCAATCTTGGCACTTTCAAAGTTCAGCTCATAAGCCAGGCTTTCCATCGCATAATCAGCCTGAGCGATGGTGGTTGACGAGAAGGTATTCGTTCCGACAAAATCAGCACCAGCTTCCAGATATTGACGGTGAATGTCACGAATGGCATCAGGTTGAGTGATGGACAGCAAATCATTGTTGCCCTTCAAATCCTGATTCCAGTTCTTGAAGCGCTCCCCACGGAAATCGCCTTCCTCATACCCAAGACGCTGGATCATGGTACCCATGGCCCCATCCAGAATAAGAATACGCTCTTTAGCCAAGATGCTCAGCGCTTCAAATGAAGGGGATTGAGGTAAAACCGACATGAAAATTCTCCAGCTTCAGGACCATCACGGCCCGGATCCAATCAAAGGATCAATCTATCATTCGTATATTTCAGGCAGAGAAATGCTTCTTCGCCTTGTCAAGTTCAGCCACCAACAGAGCAATCAGGCACCATCGGGGCGCAAACCAAGCAGATGGCAGATAGCATAAGACAGGTTCGCGCGGTTCATGGTGTAGAAATGGAAGTCATCGATGCCACGTTCCAGCAAATCTTGAACCTGCTCGGCTGCGATCGCTGCTGCCACCAGACGATGTGTCTCCGGATCATCATCCAGACCTTCGAACCGGTTTGCCAGCCATTGCGGCACACTGGCCCCGGTTCGACTGGCAAAATTAGCCATCTGCTTGAAGTTGTGGATAGGCAGAATGCCAGGAACGATTGGAATAAAAATCCCAGCTCGACGCACCCGTTCCACATAAGCTTCATACAGATCATTATCGAAGAAAAATTGCGTGATCGCCCGCGTCGCACCAGCATCAACCTTCTGACGCAACATCTCGATATCCATCGCAAAATCCGGGCTTTCCGGATGCTTTTCGGGATACGCAGAGACGGTCACTTCAAAATCACCTATCTCGCGAATTCCACTTACCAGATCCGCAGCATTCACATACCCACCCGTATGGGGTTCATAGCGACTACCAACGCCATCAACCGGATCACCACGAAGAGCAACAATGTGATTGACACCGCAATCTGCATAGGAGCGAATGACATCATTCACCTCTTGCTTGGTTGCTCCAACACAAGTCAAATGTGCGGCTGGCTTAACCTTGGTTTCCTCAACCATGCGAGCCACAATATCATGGGTACGCTCGCGGGTGGAACCTCCAGCTCCATAGGTCACAGAGATAAAACTGGGAGACAGTGGAGCGAGGCGCTCAACTGATGCCCATAGATTTTCTTCCATTTTCTCCGATTTCGGCGGAAAGAATTCAAAAGAAATCTTCAACTTGTCCGCATCCTGGCTTCTTCGCCCGCTGCGTTCGGTATTATGGTTCATCATCTCACCACACTTTACTGGACAGGATATGGGCTCCCTTGCTACGGCCATATCCTTTCATCACTTCAATCACCCCAATAGGCTGATATATTCTTTTGTTTTCATCGCCTAACGGCGCTGCGCCAACCACAAGCTCACAGTCAACGGTACGCGTTCTTTGGCCAACTCGCCTTGCTCAGCTTCCAGATCCCGAACCGAGAGCAGATCGAAGCCAGCCTCACCCAGCCAGCCCTCCATGATCTCGTGGGAGAAGCCAAGGCGCCGATGTGCGTGGTCCTTGCGCAAAAACTCATGTTCATGCGGAGCGAAGTCCACGATCAGCAACCGACCTTTTACGGCCATCACATGACCCGTCTCGGAAATCGCTGCCAAAGGATCATCTAAATAGTGCAAAACTTGATGGAGGCTCACCAGATCATAGCGCGTTTCATGGGTCGCCAGATCCAGAATGTCCCCTTGCTGGACATGCAGATGCTGGAATTGAGGCGCATCCAATCTCGCCCGTGCCACCGACAACATCGGCGGGTTGGAATCCAATCCCAAGCCATGTTGGCAATGGCCAGCCAGCAGCGCCAATATGCTCCCGGTTCCTGTTCCCAGATCAAGAAGACTGGAAAAGCCATCCTTACCAATCAGATCCAGTATCTCTGTCTCAACCGCACTTTCAGGAACATGCAGGGCCCGGATTTCATCCCAACGGCCTGCATTGGTCTGGAAGTATTCCTGAGCGGCCTGCGCGTTGGCACTCTTTACGGCTTCCAGCTTTTCACGATCACGAGCCATCTGCACATCATTCTCATCCAACTCGGACAACAGATGAGAAATCAGGCCACGAAGCACGCGATCCTGAGACAGGCGATAATATACCCAGGCCCCTTCTGGCACCCGCTCCACCAGATCTGTTTCGAAAAGCAGTTTCAAATGGCGAGAAATGCGCGGTTGGCTCTGGTTGAGAATAGCGGTCAAATCCTTCACAGAAAGGTCTCCGCGCTGCAAAAGCGCAAGCAAACGCAAGCGCGTCTGCTCCCCGGCAGCTTTCAAGATCCCAACGATTTCATCCAAAGTGGCCATAACACGCTACCAAATAAAAGACATAAAGATATCTTTATACGATTAAATTTCATGTTTCAAGCACTTCTCTCCAAAAGACCCACAATTGTAAAAGACACAAAAAAAGCCCCGCCAGTGACGGAGCTTTCTATACCGGGCTGCCTTCTTCGGCGGGCCACCATATATAGTGGCAACTAGCCTGCACTTTCCTCGAAAGCAGGTGCCATGCCCAGAGCATGCAGATACAAATCCAGCAATGCTTCCATCTCCTGACGCTCATTGCTGTCTTGCTTGCGTAGACGGATCACCTGACGCATGACTTTCACATCATAGCCATTGCCCTTGGCTTCTGCGAAAACATCCTTGATGTCGTCGGAAATGGCCTTCTTTTCTTCTTCTAGGCGCTCGATGCGTTCTACAAATGCGCGCAGCTGGTCAGCTGCAACACCACCTGGATTTGACATAAAATTCTCCGTTTCGAATAGCGCGGCAAACAGCATCTGGCGCTTGCCAATCGGTTCTTGCGCCGAACCGACATTTACCTTGGCTTAACCAAGCAACCCTTGCCAAGTCTTTAACGAGCTGACAATTGCACCCGCAACTGTGGCTTAATCGTGATTATGGCTGATTTTAAATGCGTCCATTTGCTCCTGAGTCGCTTCTGTCTGATGCTTCGCCTTCCATTCATCATATGGCATACCATAGACAATTTCACGAGCTTGATCTTTGGACATGTCCAGCCCTGACTCATTGGCAGCCTCCATATACCAGCGTGAAAGGCAGTTGCGGCAGAAGCCAGCCAGATTCATCATATCGATATTCTGTGCATCTGTACGTTCCTGCAAATGCGAAACCAGACGACGGAAAGCAGCAGCTTCCAACTCAAGACGAGTTTGTTGATCCATTCTTCAATCCTCAGCTCTTGTCTCTTTCTATGCCTCTTGAGGCTTTGGCAATCTGATAGCATAGATAGACCCCGGTCTGGCAAGCACAAGCTCCGATTCATTGGTCATCGAACAAAGCCACAAATTTTCCCATATTTGGAGCAATAGTCACCTGGTGCGACGTCTCATTGGCTCAAAAGCCCGAAAACCCTGAAATCCTAGATTGACAGCAGGGGCGCGAATACGCGAAACAAAGAGCGGTTTGCACCTTTTGCACCAAAGACAATGAAAATCAGCTCCATACCTGCCCGGATTTACAATTCTCGCCCTATGACAAAGACATTTATTCACTCATTCGCACTCACTGGTCTCCTTTTATGTGCAAACTTGACAACAGCGCAGGCAGATTTGCGCGTTTGTAACAGAACTTCCTCTACAGTGGGCCTTGCCATAGGCTACCAGCTGGATGGAGAATGGATCAGTGAGGGCTGGTGGAATCTGGAAAAAGATGAATGTGACACCGTCCTGATGGGCGCCTTGGTGAGCACAAAGTTCCTCGTCCATGCCATTGATTATGATAAAGGCGGCAAGTGGGTGGGTGAAAACTTCATGTGCACTCAGGACAAGCAATTCACCATCAAGGGCGTAAAGGAATGCGTCGCCCGAGGCTTCGAGAAGACCGGTTTTTATGAAGTAGATACCGCGGGCAAGCAGGATTACACGGTCCAATTGACCGATCAAAAATAGAGAGAAAGGCAACTTTAGCCAATGAGACGCAAGCGGAAAGTCAAAATTCTCGCCACATTGGGCCCTGCCTCCAACGAGGAAAGCCAGATCAAAGATCTTTTTCTGGCCGGTGCCGATGTCTTTCGCATCAATATGAGCCACTCCAGCCATGAAATGTTGCGTGACTATGTGCGCAAAATCCGCAATGTTGAGCAGCAGGTAGGCCGCCCCATCGGCATTCTCGCCGATTTACAAGGCCCTAAATTGCGCCTTGGCAAGTTTGCCGACACAAAGATTGATCTACAAGATGGTCAAACCTTCACTCTGGATATGTCTGAAGAACCTGGTGATACTGGCCGTGTTCAGTTACCTCACCCGGAAATTTTCGGCTCTGTCAGCGTTGGCGACCTGCTCCTTCTCGACGATGGAAAAGTGCGTGTTAAAACCACCGAAGTTAGCGCTAACACAATTGTCACCGAAGTGATCAATGGCGGACCGATTTCTGATCGCAAGGGTGTTTCTTTTCCCGACAGCACCCTATCATTCTCAGCCCTGACCGATAAAGATCGCGCCGATCTCGATGCAGCAGTCGAAGCAGAAGTTGACTGGTTGGCTCTTTCCTTCGTTCAACGCCCGGAAGATGTCGCAGAGGTTCGCAAGCTTTCTCGTGGTCGTGTTGGCGTTCTGGCCAAGATCGAAAAACCACAAGCTGTCGAACGCCTGAACGAGATCATTGATCTGTCGGATGCCCTCATGGTGGCACGTGGTGATCTGGGTGTCGAAATGCCTTTGCAGCGTGTCCCTGGCGTTCAGAAACAGATTACTCGCGCGGCCCGCAAAGCAGGCAAGCCAGTGGTCGTGGCCACCCAGATGCTGGAAAGCATGATCCAGAGCCCAACCCCAACCCGTGCGGAAGTCTCCGATGTGGCCACTGCCGTCTTCGAAGGTGCTGATGCGATTATGCTGAGTGCCGAATCTGCGGCGGGTTCCTTCCCTGCCGAAGCTGTCTCCACCATGAACAGTATCGCCGAGGAAGTGGAGCAGGATCCGACCTATAGCTCCATCATCTATGCGCAACGCGCCGAACCGGAAGCAACCGGGGCTGATGCAGTCTCCGCCGCTGCTCGTCAGATGGCAGAGACGCTCAATCTCGCGGCCATCGTCTGCTACACCTCGTCCGGTACCACCGGCCTTCGTGCCGCTCGCGAGCGACCACAAACACCAATCATCACCCTCAGCCCGATTCCAAAGACGGCACGCCGCCTTGCCCTTGTCTGGGGCCTGCATTGCGTGACATCAGACGATGCCCGGGATCTGGATGATATGGTGGATCGTGCCTGCCGCTTGTCCTTCCAGGAAGGCTTTGCAAAACCAGGGCAGCGCGTCATCATCACTGCGGGCGTGCCATTGGGTACACCAGGCGCGACCAACATGTTGCGCATTGCCTTCATCGGTAGCGACGGTCTGGGCGGCATCTGACAGTCATCTACACTTCAATGACCGCAGATTCGAAAAGAGGCCGTCACGGCCTCTTTTTGTATGCAGAGCGACTGTCTGCATGTCGAATGATTGTCCAAACGCAAAAAACGCGCGAAGGTCAAACCTGCGCGCGTTTAATGCAAAATCAAAAGGAGAACAATGCTTAGCCCTGACGAGCTTTAAAGCGAGGGTTCTTCTTGTTGATGATATAGACACGACCCTTGCGGCGAACCATGCGGTTGTCACGGTGACGCTTGGCAAGAGCTTTCAGTGAATTCTTGATTTTCATTGTTCCAAGCCTCGGCCATCTTTATTTTGCGAAACAAAAAGCGCGCCGAGGCGCGCAAAATTCGAGCGGAAACTACGATTCCTCCCCCCTCTTGTCAACTATTGAATCTGAAATTCCAATCGAAAACTGAGAGAAACCCAATTAATCCAACTTGGTAATGGCTCAAAGACCCAAACAAAGCCGATTTAATGTGACTTTCATCATAACTGAGAGCCAAAGAACGCCAATATAGTAGGACCATAGCCTGCTTATCCTTCAAACATGCGCGACAACGGATTCGCCAAACAGGCGCTCAAATGATCATCACACAATGCCTCAGTGATTTGAAAACTTGAATACAACCCCACCATTTTGCACCGCCCTGCACATCTCCAAATCAACAAATCACACGAGCGCAATTTGCTGACTCACCATTATCTCAAGCACTGGTGCAAGCTTGCTCTTTCAATAATAAATGGACACAAACGAAGCCATTTTTCTGATTTTTTCTTTGCAAGCTTGAAGACCCTTCCCTAAGCTACAGCATCTTGAATGGCGCGAAAACAGGCATTAACTCCTCACCCCATCGTCGCCAATATCCCATAATTTACGAGCCCTGAGACTCGATATTTTGGAGGCGTGCCATGTTTGGAGCCGAAATTGCTGCTCTTGCTGCTGCTGCGACTTGGGCCCTTGCCGGGCTTCTTTCTGTCAATCCGGTAGAAAAGCTTGGTTCCATTGCCTTCAATCGCATCCGCATGACGCTGGTCGCAGTGATGCTGATCGCCTATACAACCATCATTGGAACATGGGATACCATTCACTGGAACCAGATGAACGCCATTGTATGGAGTGCCATGATCGGCATTGTTCTCGGTGATACTGCACTCTTCATCGCCATGCGACGCCTTGGACCACGCAGATCCGGTATCCTTTTTGCCACCAATGCCCCAATGGCTACACTGTTATCCTGGTTCATCTTCAGCGAAATCCTCAGTTGGCCCGAGCTGATTGGCACGCTTTTGGTGATTGGTGGTGTGATGCTGGCCATTCTATTTGGAAAACGCAAAGACCAGATCCACAAATGGGAAAGCATCAAAGGTCTTTTATGGATCGGTGTTATCTGGGGGTTATTGGCCGCTGCTGGTCAGGCAGTTGGCTCACTGATCATCAAGCCAACTCTTCTGGAAGGTGCAGACCCGGTAGCCGTCTCCGCAATTCGAGTGGCAATCTCAGCAGTCAGTCTTATTGTTGTAGGCCTGCTTCCCATTCAATCGGTCAAACCACTTGGCAAACTGGATCTCTCATCCTTCCTGCAAATTGCAGGATCAGGCCTGATTGCCATGGGCATTGGCATGACCTTGCTGCTCTATGCCTTCTCCATTGGCGAAATCGGTATCGTTGCCTCTTTGTCCGCCACATCTCCGGTCATGATGCTGCCAATTCTCTGGATCAAAACCGGTGAGCGCCCCGCACTGGGTGCCTGGATTGGTGCTGCCCTGGTTGTCATCGGCTCGGCTTTGATCTTCCTTTACTGATCATCCAGCAAGAAACTGGTCGACACAGTGCAACACTATTGAAAGAGACCAGAGATATTACTCACAGTCTCCCGCCAAGCCCTGTGTTCCCAATACATCACGTAACAGTTCAATCAATTTTGAATGGTCGATATGTGTTTCAATTTTTTGCTGCTCAAACCATTGGACAACAGTCTCGGTAGCAACGTTTCCAGAAGCGCCTGGAGCATAGGGACAGCCACCAAGCCCGCCTATCGAAGTGTCAAATACCCGAATACCTTTTTCCAAGCATTCCTGTATATTCTCCAATGCTCGACCACCAGTATCGTGGAAATGCCCGGCTAGACAATTGGCAGGTACAATCGATAAAACCGCATCAAGCATTGCTCGAACAGATGTTGGGCTCCCTCTACCGACGGTATCACCCAAAGACACCTCATAGCAGCCCATTTCAAGCAGGTGTTCCGTCACCATCGCAACCGCATTCGGACTGACCGACCCTTCATATGGACAATCCGTCACACAAGAAACATACCCCCTGACCGGTAGGGAGCAATCTTTTGCAAACTCCAGCACCGGAGCAAAGCGGTCCATGCTTTTCGCAATAGAACAATTGATATTTCGCTGGCTGAAAGTTTCTGATGCAGAGGCAAAAATAGCGACTTCATCCGCGCCCGCCGCAATTGCAGCTTCACATCCACGCATATTGGGAACAAGAGCAGAATAAACAGTGTCATCCTTTCTCTCAATTCCCGCAAAGACCTCTGCAGCATCTGCCAATTGCGGCACCCATTTGGGAGAAACAAAGCTGCTAACTTCAATTTTTTTCAGACCTGCTTCTGAAAGTGCATTCACCAGATCAATTTTGTTTTCAGTCGCGATTTGCCTAGGTTCATTCTGCAAACCATCACGCGGACCAACCTCAAAGAGGGTAACTTGGTCGACCATAAATCTATCTCACATCACGAATTTGCTCAGGAAGCCAGGTCACAAGATCAGGAAAGATAAGGAAGAGGCCCAGAACCAGAATTTGCAGGGCAAAAAACGGAATAACTCCGCGATAGACAGTTCCAATACTGATACCTTTGGGAAGCACCCCTTTTAGATAAAACAAGGTATAGCCAAAGGGCGGCGTGATATACGCCATCTGCGCCGTGATCATGAAAAGAACACCAAACCAAAGCGGCTCATATCCCAAAGCTTTGACAATTGGCAGAAAGACCGGAACACAAAGAAGGATGATACCAATCTCATCCAGGAAAAGGCCGAGAAAGACCAAAATCAGCAACATGGTCAATAGGATGACAATCGGGGCTGCATCCAGATTTTCAACAAAACCCAAAATCGAATCCGGCCCCCCGGTTGCAACAAAAACAGATATGAATGCACGCGCGCCAATGGTGATCCAGAGGATCATGGCTGTAACGCGCAAGGTATCTGAAGCTGCGTCAGAAAGTATGGAAAATTTGAACCGTCCTGAGAACAGGACAGATAAAAAGGCACCGAATACCCCAACCGCTGCTGCCTCGGTTGGAGTTGCCAAACCAAGATATATTGACCCAAGCACAGAGATGATCACCAAAAAAGGCAGCACCAACGCCTTGAGGCTCAGAAGTTTCTCAGAAAGCGGGATAGTTCTGGAATGCTCAGGTTTTGGCGCCAAATCTCCATTCAAACCCACACGTAGAATAATGTAGAGACAATAAACCGTGGCCAGAACCAGACCGGGAACAATGCACGCAACAAACATCTGCCCGATGGAGATTTGTGCAGTGATTGCATAAACGATGGTGACCACGGATGGTGGAATAAGAATTCCAAGGGTTCCTCCGGCGCAAATGGAACCGACTGCCAACTCTGTATTGTAACGTCTCGCCAACATGGAGGGCAGAGCCAGAATGCCCATGGCTGCAACTGCCGCTCCCACCACACCAGTCATGGCCGCCATAATTGTGCAAATGATGATGGTACCGATGGCAAGTCCACCATTCACACGGCTAAACCACGTCTCCATGGCATTATATAGATCCTCAATAATAGAAGATTTTTGCAGGATCGACGCCATGAAAATATAAAGCGGAATAGCCATCAAAGCTTCCGATGTCATGGTTTCAAATGTGTTCAGAACGCTCACGATCAAAGCAGACGGGCCCCACGCAATAATCGTGGTAAGAAAGGCAATCGCGCCCAAAACAAAGGCCAATGGTGCACCCGTCAACATCAAGGCAACAAGGGATAAAAACATCCCCAACAGAATGACACTCGAACTCATTGGGAAGTAACCTCTTCATGCAGAACAAAGAGAAGTTCCGCAAACCCCTGCAAGACCAGCAACAAGGCGGAGACAGGCAGCACCAGTTTTGCGGGCCATACAGGTGGGTTCCAGGATGTGTAGGACGTTTCTCGATATTGAAATGATTGCTCGGCAAGAGGAAATGCAAACCATAACAGGATTACCCCAAATACAATTGCGAGTATGATGGCAATAACTTTCAAAGCTTTGGCAGCTAGCCCAGAGGCGCGAGCAGACAGCAAATCGACCGATACATGTCCACCTGTATGCAGCAAATATGGCCCACCCAACAAAAAGAATGGCCCGAACAAAAGGGTCGCCAGTTCAGGTGCCCAGGATGTCGGAGAAGCGAAACTATAGCGTGCCGCAACCTCATACAGCATCAAAAGGGCAAACAGAACGACAAGCCATTTCACCAAACGAAAGAGTGTCCGGTTGAGCGCTGTCACGGCAAAGGCAATCGAGAGCATCATTGGCCCTTTCAAAAAACAATCCCACGCAGAAGACTGCGTGGGACAGGGTGATAATTGATTGGCATCAGAGCAGGCGATAATCCTGCATCAACTCTCGTTGCGAACCGAGAATTTCAGTGGCCAGTCCGTCACTCTTTGCGGCTTTTTCCCAAGACGACACGGCATTGGCCCGGTTGTCAGCAACGTCTTGCGGATCCAGATTGACAATCTCAACACCAGCTTCCACAAATTTCCCGACATACTCTGCGTTGGACACCATGATATTCTGGCGCAAAGCACCTGAGACCTCTCGTGCCGCCACCTCCAACGCAGCACGATGTTGATCAGACAGGCTCTTATAAGCTGCGGTATTGGCAACATAAGCAGTGGCAGTCGTTGGCTGGTGGACGCCTGGCAATATAAGATACTTGGCGACCTCATGTAGCCCCGCCTCATAATTTGCCTTGATATCTCCACGATCAGCAAAATCGATCAGGCCCTTATCAAGTGCGGAATAGACCTCGGACGTTGGCAATGGAGATACCGCAACACCCAAGTCCGCCATGACAGCAGAGGCAAGCCCCACAAAGCGCCCCTTGAGACCTTTCATGTCCGAGATCGAACGAATAGCAACCTTGGAATGAATGGGTTCCTCGCCATAAACCGTCGGTGCAATATAGGTCAAACCAGCAGGTGCATAGGATTTTCTGGCAAGATCAAGGCCACCACGTTCATAAAACCAGCTTTCATATTGATCCGCTTGAGGGAAGCCAAAGGGAACAGATGATGTAAATCCATGGGCCGGTATTTTGCCCGCTGTATAGCCATCATATGTTTTCATCAACTGGAAAGCGCCACCACGAACGGCATCAAAAGCCTGAGCGTTCGGAACAATTGATCCTCCAGAAAAGGCCTTGATGTCAAAAGTTCCGCCAGTCAGTTCCCGGACACGATCACAAAATGCCTTTTCATAGGTCATCGGGGTGGTACCACCTCCCCACAAAGCCTGCATACGCCATTCAACCTTTTTCTGGGCAGCCACCGAGGTCGAACTTGCAGCGACCAATGCAGGAGCCCCCAGAGCGGCGACGCCCGTCATGGTCAGCATTTTTCTACGGTTGATATTCATATCTGTTCCTCCCTGATATGCGCGTCTCCGCACTATTATTTTTGGATAGTCAGCAAGCCGTGCGCCCGATCTACAGACACATCCCCTATACGCACCAATTCCTTGGCGATATGGTCGATCTCGGCTCCGGTCGCGCCGGCTGCGATTGCGATATTGCGGGCATGCAGTGCCATATGCCCCCTTTGAATTCCTTCGGTGGAAAGTGCTCGGAGCGCGGCCATATTTTGTGCCAGTCCCACTGAAGCGATCACTTCCGCCAACTCATTTGCCGAGCCAATGCGCATGAGATTCAGGGCAGCCTTTGCAGCAGGATGTGTTTTGGTTGCTCCCCCCACAATCCCGACAGGCATAGGCAGCTCCAAGGTACCAATCAGATTTCCTGACTTGTCGCGTTCCCATCGGGTCAATGATGTATATTGTCCGTCTTTTGCTGCCCAGGCATGCGCTCCGGCTTCCACAGCACGCCAGTCATTTCCTGTCGCCAGAACAACAGGATCTATACCGTTCATGATGCCTTTATTGTGTGTGGCTGCCCGGTAGGGATCGATTTCCGCCAGAACACAGGCTTCGACAATGCCGCTGGCAACACGATCACCATCAAAGTTGTTTGTCGTCAGACTGTCCCTGCTGATTGAAACATAAACGGAAACGATTCTTCGATCAGCCAGATTGGAGAGAATTCGCAACCGTGCGTCCCCTCCAGTAATCTGAGCTGCGAAAGGGGCAACCAGCTCCGCCATCGTATTGACGGTGTTCGCCCCCATCGCATCACGAACATCCACCAGCAAATGCAGAACCACCATCGAACCAATGCGCGTGTCTTCAAAGATCTCAATCTCGATATCGCAGCATCCACCACCAAGTTCGATGAGAACCCGATCCTTTGAATTGGCCAAAGCCAGAATTTCATCTTTATGCTGGAGCAGTTTTTGTCGCGCACCAAATGGATCACCAATTCCAAGCAATTGAATCTGCGCCCGCATGATGGGAGCAGAAGATACAGCTTTAAAGCCGCCATTTTCACGAACAATCTTGGCCATATAAGAGGCGGCCGCCACGACAGATGGCTCTTCTACGGCCATAGGAACAAAATAGTCTTTTCCATTGATCTGAAAATTCGCCGCTACACCCAATGGAAGTTCAAAAAGACCGATAACATTCTCGATCATTCCATCTGCAGAAGCCATTGAAAGAGCGGTTGCATCTGACAAGGACTCTATCCCAGACATCAGCTCCCCTGTTGCCTCATCTATTTTTTCAAACCGAGCAGATGGACTGAGATGCCGAAGGCCGGATAGTTGCGAGCAATATTTGGTCATATGTTTTGTACTCTTTGTCCCAAAATCGAACAAAGAGTTGACCAAAAAACTTTCGCAAGAAAGGTACAATTATGGTACAAAAATTATAATTGTACCCATGTTGTATCTGGAGAGGCACGCGTGCAGATTAGCAAGATAGAGCAAGTTGTCCGTTCCATCGAAACCGCAATCCAGACTGGAGCCTTACAACCGGGCAGTCGATTGCCATCTGTCCGGGCAGCGGCAGAACAATATGATGTAGCCAAGAATACCATTGTCGAGGCATATGCTCGCCTTGCAGCACTCCAATCCATCTATTCCAGACAGGGGTCAGGGTTTTTCGTCTCTGATCGACAAAAGCATATATCCGTCAATGAAGAAGCAGTCACTCAGGCTTCAGATATTGTCTCGCTTCTACGTGCTCAATTGAAACAGGATTTTGATATCAGGCCCGGAGATGGGCGCCCTCCGCTATCCTGGATGCAAGACACTTTACCCAAACGAGTGGATACCAGTCTGCTCATCTCCATGGAGACGGATCAAAGTGGATATGGTAGCCCACTTGGAAATACGCGTTTACGAGAACTGATTGCACGACGCTTTGCCAATCAAGGGACATCAATCTCCCCTTCCCAGATAGTAACAACCTTCGGAGCCAATCACGCGCTGGACCTCATCATCCGGCGTTATCTGTCTGAAGGGCAAACCGTTCTGGTCGATGCACCAGGATATTATCCCTTGTTTGCCAAACTCAAACTGGCAAAGGTGAATGCCATAGGGATTCCCCGTGGCCCAACAGGACCCGATTTGAATGCGCTCGAAAGTCTGGCACATCGCTACAAACCCAGATTGTTTTTCACCCAGTCAACGGCCCACAACCCAACAGGAACATCCTTTGACCTGCAAACAGCTCACAATGCACTTCAATTGGCGGTTCAGCACAACTTCATGATTGTCGATGATGATCCCTTCATTGACCTGCATGGTCATGGCGTTTCCGGCACGCGATTGTGGGAACTCGATGGTTTTCGCAAGGTCATTTTCGTCGGCAGCCACTCGAAATTGCTATCTGCAAGCTTCAGATCTGGCCATATTGTTGCAAGTCCCGATCTCATATCCGATCTGACGGAGCTGAAAATGATCACAGCTGTCAACAGCTCGCGTCTGTCCGAAATGCTGATCGCTCAGATGATTGAATCAAGCCGCTATGACCGTCATCTGAAAAAGCTCGGTCGGCGACTGGAAGACGCTCGTGCAGCCTGCATGAAGGCTATCGAACAACTTGATCTCACACCATTTAGCAAAAATCCAAACGGTTTTTATACTCTCGTTGAACTCCCTGAAGATGCAAATATACAGCGAATTCAATCTCTGGCGACAAAACGGCGCATATTTGTAGCTCAGGGACAATGGTTCTTTCCCTCTGGATCCACTGCCCACAAAAACAGCCTGCGTATCAATTTCAGCAGATCCGCAGATAAAAGATTTTTCAATTATTTGCACGAGCTCGTCACCTGATGGTTCCCAGCATTTACAAAAGCGCTGCTGAAAAGCTCTAGATCAACACGCCAGACAATTGTGAAGACGAAAGCAATGAATGCACCATTTCGAAGCTTGTTGCATCGAACCCTTCCCAATCGGAGATATCCTGAAAAGGTTGTCTATCTTTGGCTGTTTTGCCAATTCGGATGGATCCAGACTTCGGTATCCTCCACAGGCAATTTGGTACCTAGAATGAAATCCGCAGCCCGTTCGCCGACCATGACCGACGGTCCATTCAGATTGCCATTGGTGATACGTGGGAATATCGAGCTATCAGCTACACGAAGACCTTCAATACCAATAACCTTCAGCTCAGGATCAACCACTGCCATGAAATCATCTCTGGAACCCATTTTACAAGTACCACATGGATGAAATGCACTTTCGGCATGATCACGAATAAACATATCGAGCTCATCATTGCTTTGCACGGTTTCACCAGGCTGGATTTCCTTACCACGATACGGATCAAAGGCCTCTTGTCTGAAGATCTCGCGGGTTAGTTTGATACAAGTCCGAAAATCGCTCCAATCGTCTTCGTGCGACATGTAGTTGAAGAAGATTTTAGGGGCTTGCTTTGGATCAGCTGATTTCAAAGTCACCTCACCGCGAGACTTGGAACGCATTGGACCAACATGAGCCTGAAAACCATGGCCTTCAGCAACAGCCTGTCCATCATAACGCACTGCGATTGGCAAAAAGTGATATTGAATATCAGGATATTTCACGCCAGCAGCAGATCGAATGAAGGCTCCGCTCTCAAATTGATTCGATGCACCAAGGCCTGTTCGAGTAAACAGCCATTGCGCGCCAACCCATGCTTTACCGAAGATATTCCAGTATTTGAATAGGGTAATAGGTTCGATGCAGGCCTGCTGGATATATAATTCCAGATGATCTTGCAGATTTTTACCAACCCCGGCTCGATCTGCAACCACTTCAATCCCATGCCCGGCAAGTTCTTTAGCAGGACCAATTCCAGATAACATAAGGAGCTTTGGCGAGTTGATGGCAGATGCTGAGACAATCACCTCACAATTGGCATGAATGGTCTCAGCGATGCCCCGTCGTAGAACCTCAACGCCAACAGCCTTGCCTTCTTCAATCACAATCCGTTGCGCAAAAGCACTGACCAGCTCACAGTTTCCGGTTTTCAATGCCGGACGCAAATAGGCATTGGCTGTTGACCAGCGCGTTCCTTTCCAAATGGTGGCTTCCAGCGGGCCGAAACCCTCTTGTCGTTCACCATTATAGTCAACACTTCTTTGATACCCTGCCTGCTCACCTGCGGTCTCAAACGCGGAAATCAGTGGATTATCACGAGGACCACGACTGACATGCAGAGGGCCATCAGACCCTCTCCAGCTCGCATCGCCTCCATGGCCACCTTCATGCCAGTTTTCCATGCGTTTGAAATAGGGAAGGACATCACCATAACCCCAACCATCAGCACCACTTTCTTGCCAATGTTCATAATCACAGGCATGTCCACGAACATAGACCATGCCGTTGATGGAAGAAGACCCCCCTTTGACCTTGCCACGCGGTGTAACCAGCTGGCGATTATTCAGATTTGGTTCGGGCTCAGTTTTGAAATCCCAATCATAGATAGGCATATTCATGGGATAGGACAGAGCACCCGGCATCTGGATGAAGGGGCCGATATCACTGCCCCCTTGTTCAATCACGATGACAGATTTACCGGCTTCCGCAAGGCGAAATGCAAGCGCACTACCCGCAGATCCGGAGCCAATGATTACATAATCCGCGCGCATTAAAAGGCCGCCTCTGTATCGCCTACACACACATAGACAGACTTGAGCTGACTATAATGCTCAATTGCGGCCTTGGAATTTTCGCGCCCGACACCGGACATTTTTGAGCCACCAAACGGAGCCTCAACAGGTGTCAGATTATAGGTATTGATGTAGCAGGTTCCGGCCTCAAAACGTGCGGCCACCCGGTGAGCCCGTGCCAGATCATTGGTGAACACACCTGCTGCCAGGCCGAACTCGGTATCATTCGCTCTGCGAATGGCTTCTTCTTCATCGGAGAAAGACAGGACGGACATAACCGGGCCGAAGATTTCCTCTCTGGCGATGATCATGTCATCCTTCACATCGGCAAAAACAGTTGGCTCAATAAAGTAGCCTTCACCATCAATTGCATTTCCCCCGGCAACCAAACGGGCACCTTCTTCCCGACCTTTGGCGATATAACCGAGAACGATCTGTCGCTGGCGGTCGGAAATCATAGGACCAATGGTGGTAGCGTCATCCATCGGATCGCCGATCACGGCATTTTTCATGCGCTCTGAAAGGCGTTGCAGGAAGGCATCTCGAATACCGTCCTGAACAAAGACACGGGTACCATTCGAACAAATTTGTCCGGTGGAGTAGAAGTTGCCGTTGATGGCAGCAGAAACAGCATTATCCAAATGCGCATCGTCAAAGATGATAATCGGGGATTTCCCCCCCAACTCCATGGTCGCATGCTTCATCTCTGCAGCAGCACTTGCATAAACTTTCTGACCAGTTGGCACAGAGCCAGTCAGTGATACCTTGTCCACTCGTGGGTCAGAAACCAATGAAGCCCCGACCTCTCCTCGACCCTGAACCACATTGAACAAACCAGCAGGAGCGCCGGCTTCGATCAAGATCTCGGCCAGTTTCAAAGCTGACAACGGCGTTTCTTCAGATGGTTTGAAAATCATGGCATTGCCACAAGCCAGTGCGGGTGCAGCCTTCCAGGATGCGATCTGAATGGGATAATTCCAGGCACCGATGCCCACACAAACGCCAAGTGGCTCACGGCTGGTATAGACAAAGTCACCCTGACCGACCGGTATATGCTCCCCTGTCAGAGTACCGGCCAAGCCACCGAAATATTCCAGAGCATCAGCACCGGAAGCAGCATCGGCATACAGGGTTTCGGACATCGGTTTACCGGTGTCATGGGTTTCCAGCTCGGAAAGTTCACGATTGCGCTCACGCATGATAGCAGCAGCACGGGTCAGAACACGACCACGCTCAGTTCCGGTCAATTCAGCCCATTCCTTTTGGGCAGCAACAGCACCGCTTATCGCTTGCTCAACAATTGCAGGCGTTGCACCATGAACAGTTGCAAATACCTTTCCATCGGCAGGATAAATAACCGGGATTGCTTCCCCTGCTTCGTCATTCACATAGCGACCATCAACGAAATGGCTACCAAGTGGCTGATAAACCGAGCTCATGCGTGTTACTCCTGCGGCTTGGAAATTGGGTCCATGGGGCTAGGATCAGCACCCATTACGGAACTATTTTCATTCTGTTGTATTTCTCGGCACTCCGCGTCAAACGCACGCAGAATATGAGCAATAGCCTCGCGTCCATCTTCTACATTTTCATCAAGGGCATAACGCAAATAGAGGCCATCAATCAGCCCTGCAATCCTGCGAGCCACATCTGGTGCCCGCTCACCAATCAGAGAACGGAGCTCAAAAACCAGATTGCTATGCAGACGGCGCTGATAAACATAGAGAAGTCTGCGAGCGTCCGCAGAACTGAGTGCAAGCGTATAGAATATCAACCAGGCATAGATAGCTTCACGGGTGAAATTCGGACTGGAAAAGCTTGCATGCACAATGGCTTCAAAACGCTGTCTGGGCGTTTTTGCCTTTGCAAGCTTCTCACAGAAGTCCTCACCATGGCGACGCAGCAAATCCCGCATTGCAGCCAGAAACAAACTGTCTTTGTCTTTGAAATAATGGAATGTAAGACCTGCTGACATGCCAGCACTTTTCGCAATCTGGCTGATTGTCACATTCAGAGACCCTGCCGCCGCCACTTCTTTGATAGTAGCGGCAATAATTTCTGCGCGTCTCTCTTGTTCCGTTTTCCTGACCAATGCTAGTTTCCTGCAAAATATGTTGCAAATTGGTCTACCTTGTTATTTATTGAATAGTCAATCAATAACTATCAAAAATCACATATCCAGAGTTTGAAAGAGAGATTTGACATGAAACTGGCTGTTGCTGCCTCTATTCTCGCCTTGTCCACTGGTGCTGCTTTTGCCGATTGCTCAAAAGTGACCTTCTCAGATGTTGGCTGGACGGACATCACCGCCACAACTGCTGCCGCATCTACGGTTCTGAACGCCATGGGATACAAAACCCAGACCCGCGTTCTGTCTGTACCTGTCACCTATATCTCTCTTGAAAAGGGTGATGTGGATGTCTTCCTTGGCAACTGGATGCCAACCATGGAAGCTGACATCAAGCCATACCGCGAAAAAGGAACCGTCGACACCGTACGTGCGAACCTGAAAGGTGCCAAATACACCCTCGCAACCAACCAAGCAGGTGCCACACTCGGCATCAACAGTTTTGACTCCATTGCCAAACATGCCGATGCACTGGATGGTGTCATCTATGGCATTGAGCCAGGCAATGATGGCAACCGTCTCATCATGGACATGTTTGAAAAAAATGCATTCGGCCTGAAGGATTTCAAAATCCGCGAAAGCTCCGAGCAAGGCATGTTGAGCCAGGTTGAGCGTTTGACCAAGCGTGACAAGCCAATCGTCTTCCTTGGTTGGGAACCGCATCCAATGAATGCGAACTTCAAGCTGACTTACCTAGAAGGTGGCGACGACTATTTCGGTCCGGATCTGGGTGGTGCAACCATCTACACCAACACCCGCAAGGGCTATAGTGAAGAGTGCCCAAATGTCGGCAAGCTCCTGAACAATCTTGAATTCTCTCTGAAGATGGAAAACGAGATCATGGGCGCAATCCTGAATGACGGCGAGAAAGCAGACAAAGCTGCTGCTGCATGGCTCAAAGCAAATTCTGGCATACTGGACGGATGGCTAGCTGGTGTGAAAACCCTTGATGGCAAGGACGCCTTGCCAGCGGTCAAAAAAGCCCTCGGCCTGTAAGACAAGACAGAAAAGCCTCACCTTCCCAAGGTGAGGCTTTTTTCTTACACACCGCACCTTTTCCCTGCCCTAGTTAATTGAAGGAATGCTTGCTGTGGAATGGCTCTACGAGCACAAACTCCCTGTCGGGGATCTAGCCAGTGCATTGTTTGAATGGGTTCGCACCCACGCCGAAGGACCTCTGGATATTCTCAGTCTCATACTGGAAAATACGATCGATGGCATTCTTTGGCTTTTGGACACTCCTCATCCATTGATCGTGATTGCAGTTTTTGTCGCTGCGACCTGGTTCATCCAACGCAGCTGGAAAACATGTCTGCTCGTTGGCATTGGCTTTCTCTTCATTCTCAATCAGGGTTACTGGCGCGAGACCATGGAAAGCCTGACCCTTGTGCTGACTTCCTGCGCGGTGTGCATGGTCATCGGAGTGCCAATCGGAATTGCCGCAGCCCATCGGCCAAGGCTTTACGCAGCCATGCGACCGGTCCTTGATCTGATGCAAACGCTGCCAACTTTTGTCTATCTAATTCCAGCCATCGTCTTTTTTGGTATTGGCATGGTACCGGGCCTGATCGCGACCGTCGTGTTTGTTCTACCAGCTCCCATCCGCCTCACCCAACTTGGTATTTCCTCAACGCCAGATCGCCTGATCGAAGCAGTCCGTGCCTTTGGAGGCTCTGATCGCGATGTGTTGCTGAAGGCTGAACTTCCCTATGCCATGCCACAAATCATGGCGGGCTTGAACCAGACCATCATGCTTGCCCTGTCCATGGTTGTGATCGCAGCCCTCGTCGGAGCAGATGGCCTGGGTGTTCCCGTTGTGCGCGCCCTCAATCAGGTAAATACAAGTCTTGGCTTCGAAAGTGGTTTCATCATTGTTGTTGTCGCCATCATCCTTGACCGAGTTCTGAACAGGAAGCGCGAACAGTGACCACTGCAATCAAATTTGACAATGTTTCCATCGTGTTTGGAGACAAGCCAGAGACTGCTCTGCCTTTGATGGATCAGGGGCTGGATCGAACCGCAGTTCAGGAACAAACAGATCAGGTCATGGGCGTTCATAATTGCTCATTTGACGTTCATGAAGGTGAGATCTTTGTTCTGATGGGACTATCCGGCTCAGGCAAATCGACTCTCCTACGGGGCGTGAATGCCCTGAACCCGGTCGTTCGTGGTGCCGTTCATGTCAACAATGGCGGTACGCTCACAAATGTCACCGAAGCGTCTACACAGGAATTGCGTCATATCCGCAGCCAAAGTGTTGCCATGGTCTTTCAGCAATTCGGCCTGCTCCCTTGGCGTAGCGTCGTCGAAAATGTCAGCCTGGGCCTGGAACTGTCTGGCATGGGCAAGAAGCGAAGGCGGGAAATTGCCATCGAGCAGCTCGCCCTTGTGGGGCTGGAAGACTGGGCAGACAATATGGTCTCCGAATTGTCTGGCGGCATGCAACAGCGTGTTGGTCTGGCCCGTGCCTTTGCTACAGAAGCGCCAATTCTGTTGATGGACGAACCGTTTTCTGCCCTTGACCCTCTCATCCGAAACAAGTTGCAAGACGAGTTGCTGGATCTGCAGGCCAAACTGAAACGGACGATCCTGTTTGTCAGCCACGATCTGGATGAAGCCTTCAAACTCGGCAACCGTATTGCCATCCTGGAAGGCGGTCATATTGCCCAGATTGGCACGCCACGTGAAATCTTTGCCAAGCCTGCAGATGACTATGTGCAGGACTTCGTGGCCCACATGAACCCACTCGGCATTCTTCGTGCCAGCGACGCCATGAACAAGACGCACTCAGATAGCTACGAGCAAACAGTGAAGACTGAAGCTCTACTGGCAGACATTCTCGATACAATCGCAGACAACGATCAACCAGTCGGTGTTGTGAAAGGGGATAAAGTCGTTGGCGAGCTGACCCGAAGAAAAGTTCTTCGCTTCCTTGCCGGACATCTGAGTGATGACGGATAGCTTTATCACCCAGTTGTAATTTGGCAAAAGGGCCGGAAACAAGCTGTTTCCGGCCCTTTTCATATCTTGATTTATGCAGTCTTGGCTCGTCCCTGCATCATGGCCAATGTCAGAATTGCCACCACGATAAGTGATCCAATGGTAATTGCTATCCAACTGTTGGAAATCAGGATCAGACCAGCAAGTGTCAGCAAGATCTTCTCTGCCAGCACAAGATCCCGTCCCCAATACCCAATATAAGCTGCAGATAATGCAATGATGGCCAATATGCCGCTCACCAACGCCAGGACAAACTCTGTTGCCGAGAAATCGACAAACAGAAGACTTGGCGCATAAATGAACATGAACGGCACCAATGCTTTACCCATGGAAAGACGGAAAGCCGTTGTACCAGTTCGCATAGGGTCGGCACGAGATAATCCGGCAGCGGCATAGGCCGCCAAGGCAACCGGTGGCGTCACATCCGCAAGCACACCAAAATAGAACACGAAGAAGTGGGTCGCGATCAATGGCACATCAAACTCGGTCAATGCAGGTGCTGCGATTGAAGCAAGGATGATATAGGTCGGCGTTGTAGGAATGCCTGCCCCCATCAAGATACAGGCAATGGCAACTAAGCAAAGACCGAAGAACAAAGCAATGGACTTCTCAGACAGCAACCCCGTGAAATCAAGAGCTGTGACATAGGCTGCCAAATCATAGGCCAGCTGAACAACTGCAGCTGAAAATTTGAAGCCAAGCCCGGTCAGGGTCGTGATGCCAAGAAGGAACCCGACACAAGCACAGGCAGCACCAATTGCCAGAGCAAATTTTGCACCATCTTCAAAGCCGATAACCAGACGTCTTGGTGTCAGCACGGAATGCAGATCCATGTCGCGATTGCCCATTTTATGAGCAAACAAAGGTACATAAGAGAATGCGATTGTCAGCAGGATACCCCAGAAAGCAGCCAAAAACGGCGTATATTGCATCAAGAGCAATGCCACCATGACACCCAGCGGAATGAGCAGGTGCCAGGAACGTTTCAGAACTGCCGCCAATTGCGGGATCTTGTCTGAGGACATTCCGGCCAGCCCGAGCCGCTTGGATTCCAGATGAACCATGACCAGAATTGCCAGATAATGGAAGGCAGCAGGAATGATCGCAATGAGAATGATCTCATTATAGGGTACACCCAGCATTTCCGTCATCACGAAGGCCGAAGCCCCCATGATCGGCGGTGTCACTTGTCCACCACAAGAAGCTGATGCTTCAACCGCACCGGCAAAGCGCCCGGAAAAACCCATCTTCTTCATCAAAGGGATCGTAAATGCACCCGTTGTAACCGTATTGGCAATCGGCGAGCCGGAGATCATCCCAAAGAAGCCTGAAGACACAACCGATACCTTTGCACTGCCACCTGACTGGCGACCGGCAATGATGGTTGCAAGGTCGATGAAGAGCTGACCAAGCCCGCTCATCTGAGCCAGAATACCAAACAACACGAAGTGGAAGACATAGGTCGCAACAACGCCGACAGCCACACCATAGATACCTTCTGTACCCACGAACAAGTGATTGATGATACGATCAATCCCATAGCCACGATGCGCCAGAATGCCGGGCATGTAGGGCCCGAACATGGCATAGAGAACACAGAATGCACCGATATAGGCAAGCGTTGGCCCCATGGTACGGCGTGTGGCTTCCAGCGTCATGATGATGGCAATCAAGCCCATCATATATTCTTGCGGTCGAGGCTCGCCCACATTCACAATGAAGATGTCTTTGAAGAAAACGGCGAGATAGGCAGAAAAGCTGGCTCCCAGAGCTGCAAACAACCAGTCACGTAACGCGATTTTATGAGAAGCCTTCCCACGTCCCTTTATCGGAAGGGTCAGGATTGTCAGGCCCACCATAGCCGCACTGAATACATAGGTGGTTGTGCTGTCTGGCAGCTGGTCGAACAGATCAAAGATCAGGAAGAGATAAAAGGCCGCAAACAATATGGACGAGCGCCAGATCGCAGCGGTAGGCTCTGCCCGCTTGCGCGGAAAAACAAGGAATACCAACCCCATCACGAAGGCAAGATGCACAGTTCGGTGCATGACTTCGTTCAGAAGACCAAACCCTGCCGTATACAAATGGAACAATGACAAGGTGACAGAAGCGATCGTAACAAGAATTGCAACCGGCCCCAGAAGATTGCGGAAATTTGACTCAGAGTCATATTCCTTGATCATCGCCTCGATTTCATCGGGCGATAACTCGGAGTCGGACTGTGCTGTCTGACTTGGCTGCGTCGACATGGTTTCGTTTCCTTAGTTCGCACAGATTGCTATGCCAAGACGGCTGGAACCGAAATCGGCCAGCGTGACGTCCTGATCGGAAAGATGCAGAATGTTGAGATATTCTCGTTGGATACGCAGCTGGATACGATCGAACTGCCGATCCATATCCAAAACAAATTTTCCATCCTGATGACGCCAACCCTTGGCACCGACGTCCCCCGCGAAAGAAGGAAGCCCTGCTCCATGCGCCTCAAACATCTCTGCGATCTGATGTATGCCCGTTGATTTGATCTCATAAATATCAAGGACAGGTGTTAGCGATACCGAATGAATGAATGAGAGCGAAAACATCCCTTCGGAATCAACGGAATATCGAGCTATTTCCTGATCAGAATATCCTTCGAAAAGACATAGCTCGCCATCTAAACTGTCGGCTTCAGCCGAAGCCGACAGAATGAACAGGCTTGCCATGAAGGCAAGCCATCTTGTTCCAAAAACCGTCAGCTTACTTCGAAACACCGATTTCCTTGTAGTATTTCTCAGCACCGGGATGCACAGGAATGGAAACACTCTCAAGTGCAGTTTTGGCAGCAATTTCCTTGCCTTTTGGATGCACTTTGCCAAGGGTTTCTGTGTTCTCATAAAGAGCTTTGGTAACCGCATAGATGACATCATCTGGCACTTTATCATGCGTTGCCCAAATAGCGCGAACAGCCAGTGTTTCCACATCTTTATCAACGCCCTTGTAGGAACCAGCCGGAAGGATGGAGCTTACATAATAAGGCTGTTTCTCTTGCAGCTTGGCAATTGCCGGGCCGGTCAGTGGAACAATGCGGATCTCATGGCCATTGGCCAGCTCGGTCACGGAAGATGTTGGAGCACCTGCAGTGATAAGCGACGCATCAAGATTGCCGTCTTTAATCTTCTCAACGGACTGGGAGAAGGAAGAGAAATCTTCGGAGACATCATCACGAGACATGCCATGTGCTTCCATAAGATCACCTAGCAACTGCCATTGACCGGATCCAGGAGAACCGGAAGAGATGGACTTGCCTTTCAGGTCTTCGAACTTGTTGATGCCGGAATCGGCACGAACAACCAGCTGAACAGTCTCTGGATAGAGAGCACCAATCGCACGCACATTCTCAACTTTTTTGCCTTCAAACTGGCCGGTACCTTTGTAAGCAGCATCCAGAATATCAGCGGCAGCAAAAGCACTTTCGATCTCGCCACGGCTCAGAAGCTTGGTGTTGGCGACAGACGCGTTACCGGTTTCTGCGGTTGCAGACAGTTTGGTGTTAGGCAGCTCTGCGGTGTTTGAAATCAACTGCGCCAGCATACCACCAAGTGGATAATAGGTGCCACCTGTGCCACCGGTCGCAATGCCGAAGAAAGAACGGGTTTGTGCGGCTGCACCCTTCACAGACAAGCCAGCCAAAGGCAGAGCTGCTGCGGAAAACATTAGGGTTCTGCGAGTGAGCATCTTTTCCTCCTTGTGATACCAACCGGGATTTTCTCGCGACCCGGCTCCTGAGAATAATTGACTCACAAATTTTTAAATGTCAAATTAGAATTTCAATAATGAAAAAGGCCATGCCGTGACGACACCCAATTTGACCCCTTCAGAATTGATGCTTCAGGTGACTGGAACCCAACCAATCCTGATCAATGTTCCCCATGCCGGCACACAATTGCCTCCATCCCTGAAGGCCAATCTGCGTGATAATGCGCTTAATCTGAAAGATACGGATTGGCATATGGCTGACTTCGCCCTGCCCTGTGCCGAATTGGGTGCAAGTGTCATGGCAGCAAATTATTCGCGCTATGTGGTTGATCTGAACCGATCACGCGAAGACACGCCTCTTTACTCCGGTCCCACGACAGGTCTGATCTCTCAAATCGATTTTGATGGTGAGCCACTCTATAAAGAAGGAATGGCTCCAAACCATGATGAGGTCCAATCAAGGATCGAAACCTATTGGGTGCCATATCACGATGCCTTAGAAGCAGAGATACAGCGCATCAAATCCAAGTTCGGTATGTGCATTCTGCTCGACCTGCACTCAATTCGCTCACAAGTTCCAAGACTGTTTGAAAATATTCTCCCGGACCTGAATCTCGGAACGAATAGCGGCCAAAGCACCGACTTCAAATATGAAAGCTGTGCTGAAAATCTGCTCAGTTCTAGCAGCTATAGTTTTGTGAAAAATGGCCGTTTCAAAGGCGGATACATTACCCGCCACTACGGCAGACCAGAACAGAACATTCATGCCCTGCAACTCGAGATTGCCCAATCAACTTACATGATTGAGCAAGCACCCTGGACATTGGTTCAGAAAAAAGCAGATCAGCTCACGTCTACAATCAAGGGACTTGCCTCCGCATTGCTTGTTGAAACCAGCACAGCATAAGCATGCTTGTCCCCGCCTGCTCATTCGTCTCCCTACTTATGAGCAGGCCCTTCTTCGCTATACGCCTACCAAGCCCAAAAGGACATAAGAGATGGCCGGTGGATTTCACTTTAAACAGGTCCTGACCGAACAAGGCTGGATGCACGATGTCTCGATCCAGATTGACGACAATGGTCACATCGAAAGCCTGGTTCAGGATGCGAATAGCAGCGCTTATCCTGTCTTTAAAAATCCGGTCATTCCGGGAATGCCGAACCTGCATAGCCACTCTTTTCAATATGCGATGGCAGGTCTGTCCGAGATTCGCAAGAACCCGGTAGACAGCTTCTGGTCCTGGCGCGAAATGATGTATTATTTTGCGCTCAATGTCTCCCCAGAAGATCTACAGGCGATCACAGCAAAGCTCTATATGGATCTTCTGAAGGGTGGCTATACTGAGATCGCCGAGTTCCACTATCTGCATAACGATATGGACGGCAGCTATTATGCATGTCCTCAAGAGTTGTCTGCATCGATCATCCATGCAGCGGAACGCACTGGCCTAAACCTGACACATTTGCCAGTCTTCTATGCCCACGCAAACTTTGGTGGCTTGGCTCCTGAGGACGCCCAAAAGCGCTTCATCAATTCCAGAGATCAGTATGTGTTGCTACTGGAAGAATTGAAGAAACAACATCCTTCACACAATCTTGGCATCGCCCCGCATTCCCTGCGCGCTGTTACCGAAGATGAAATGACCTGGCTCATGGAGCTTCGCTCAAGTTTGGTTCCAGATTGTCCGGTTCATATTCACATTGCCGAGCAGACCAAGGAAGTTCAGGATTCCATTGCCTATAGTGGCATGCGTTCAGTTGCGGCACTGATGAATCAGGCTCCAGTCGACGAAAAATGGTGCCTCATTCATGCAACACATCTGGATGATAGCGAAGTCAAAGCGATCGCTAAATCTGGTGCAACTGCAGGCCTTTGCCCTCTGACGGAGTCGAACCTTGGCGATGGTATTTTCCGCGGGACCGATTTCATGAATGCTGGTGGTCATTTCGGAATCGGCTCCGACAGCAATATCTGCACAGAAGCAATGCAGGAACTAAGAACCTTGGAATATAGTCAACGGCTGGAACGAAGACAGCGAAATGTCTTCTGTTCAGATGCCTATCCGAACAATGGCACCAATCTCTGGGTGAATGCTGCCAAGGGTGGAGCCCGTGCCTGCGGAAGAGAGATTGGGCGAATCGCAGTCGGAGCACGGGCTGATTTTGTCGAAATCAGTTATGACCGAGATGGCATAATGGCGGCAGTTTCACCAGAAGCCGTATTGGACTTCCATATTTTCTCTGGTCAACAGGCAGAAATCAGAGATGTTTATGTCGCCGGCAACAGGGTAATCGAGGCCGGTCGACATCCTCTGGAAGATAGCATCAACTCCGCCTATATTTTCGCTTTGCAGAGGCTGGCGCAAAAGCTATGACAAGGTATGTCTAAGGAAAAAAAGTACCAATCGAATTCTCTTCTGCGCGGGCTGCGTATTCTGGAAGCCTTTGGATCTGGGCACGCACAGATGACTTTGTCACAGATTGCTGATGAGATCTCGGTGACAAGTTCAGCTGCATTCCGCTTTGTTCATACGCTGGAACAAGAAGGCTATTTGATCAAGAATGAAGCCGCACGGACCTTTCGCCTAGCACCAAGAGTTATGGAACTCGGCTATAGTTACATAAAGGCCTTGGACCTGAGCGAAGTCGCAGCAGATCACGCCAGAGCATTGCGTGATCATTCCGGCTTCTCAGTACATGTGGCAGTTCTGGAAAATACTGAAGCGGTTTATGTTTTCCGTGCCATGTCCCCCAGCCCGATGGTATCGAACATCCCGGTTGGCTCCCGGCTCCCGGCATTTGCAACCTCCATGGGTCGCATCATGCTTTGCTCCCTGAGTGATGAAGAGCTTGACCGTCGCTTTGAAGACTATGAATTTCAAAAATTCACCGAAACAACTATTGAAACACTGGATGAATTGAAATCAGCATTGATTGAAGACAGAAAGCGCGGATATGTCGCTCAGGCCTCACAATTGGCAGAGGGAACTGTTGCAATCGCCGCCCCGATTTACGATCGATCAAACTATGCCATTGGCTCGGTTAACATCTCCGGGCACCGCAATCAGCTCACTGCAACCGAGGATCTGATTCAGATGGTACGCCAATGCGCTGAACGCATCTCGGAAATGCAATAATCTGTACTGCTCCGCTTTATGAAACCTCACACAACTAGACAGTTCAAAATTGGAAACAGTCTTGAACCTGTTAGCTGTGTGGATTTCATATAGAATAGAGATTAACGTTTTTTATCAAGATATTAGAACTTGCTACATTTGCACTATATGGACTAGACAAAGGCGATATGGTCATATGAAAAACGACAAGGTCAATGCTAGAAACAATCAACCGACCTATTATCAATTTCTTACCCAAAACCATCAATATGGTGGGTTTTGGCAACCATTAGGCTCTCATGAAATCTACATATGTCTATAAGCTCAACGGTCCCGCCACCTCTGCAGTCACATTATTCATCCTGATTTTTTCCGGCCTGATGGTCTTTCTCGCTTTTCTCGAGCCAGACAAATTCATCGGAATTCAGATTGGCCTTCCATTCGGAGCGATGGCGTATGGGGCACTTGCTGCTGGAGCTCTCTTTCTTTCTATCCGTTTAGTTTGGATCTGGTCCAATCAGAGGAACAGCACACGGGCTATCTCTCTGCAAGCCGAAGTCATCACATTACCCAAGTCAGTAACTTCAAACAGAGAAATTACAATTCCCTACAGCAACATCACGAAACTAAACTATCTCAAAATTGCTCGTACAAGCCTGAATGTCATTCAAATCCACCACGACAAAGGCATCACACAAATTTCCGATCTTGGTTTCTCAACCCAAGACGAATTTTCCGAGATATATGATAACCTCCGCCAGAAGATTTCCAAATCTCTATAGGTCGACGATCACAACACCATCTTTTGCTGCAGCTCGTGATTGGCAAAGGATCATCTCCTTCTCTCTTTGAGCTTTGGAGAGCACAAAATCTCGATGCTCGACATCCCCTTCAACAATGCCGCATTTGCAAACACCGCAAATGCCATCTGAGCATTTCACATCTACTGAGATGCCATTTTCGGTCAGAATATCCGTTGCAGATCGATCCGCAGGAACAAGGAATTCCCTTCCGGATTTCGCTAGCCTGAGCGTGAAATCATAATTCTCATATTCGGGTAGTTCTGGAACATTGAAGAATTCAAAATGACGCGCCTCATCGGGATAACCCTGCTCTTCAGCGGCATCCAGCACACCATTCATGTAACGCTCTGGCCCGCAGGTATAAACATGATAACCGTCCTGATAACCTGCCAGAATTGCATTCAAGTCAGCTCGCGATCCCTCATCACTGAAGTGCAACTGAAGCTTATTCTTCCAAGGAAACTCAGCCAGATCACTTAAGAACCCAGCATTAGTCCTGCTTGAGCACGAATAATGAATGGCAAAATCAGCACCAATTGCATGTAAACGATGCGCCATCGCAATCATTGGTGTGATACCAATCCCTCCCCCCATGAGGAAGGTTTTCTTGGCAGCCTCATCCAGACCGAAATGATTGATGGGTTTGGAAATAAAGATCTTGCGACCCTCGTTGAATATACGGTGCAGCAACTGAGACCCTCCGCGCCCTTCATCCTCTCGTAAAACTCCGATCTGATAGCTTTGATTGTTGGCAGGATCACCTGACATGGAATATTGACGCAGGAATTCCGGCGCCACCACAATGTCCAGATGAGCCCCTGCAGTCCAATCTGGCAACGGCGAGCCATCGACCGAACTGAGCTCATATTTGTTGATGCCAGACGTCATGGCTTCAACCCTGGCAATCTTCACCCGTATCACAGGGGCATCACCCTCGATGTGATAACTGTGTGCAAGATCATCAGTCTCCCCAGCGGCCAACCGAGCCTTATATTCCTTGGCCGTGATCATGGCTTGATAAGCCTCAATCCCCTTTTCTCGATCCATTGGGAAGGGAAATGGCCATGGATGAGGAGCCAGATTGGCGGGATAAACCGCAAGGGTCTGATCTTCATATTGCAAATCGAGACTTGTCTGAAGCGCCCGTTCATTAACCGGCTTTTTGGTAGGCCTGTATCCGCCATCTTCCTCAATCTCGAGATCCCACCACCATTTCTTGATGGGATTGATCTCACCATTCCCGACTTTATCATCAAGTTTGGCAAGAGCTGGCGCCAGTTTGGGAAAGTTCATGGCCGCCCAGCGGAATGGAGCTTGAATGAACAAGCCTTCCAGATTCCATGGACAGGTTTTCATACAACGCCCACACATGGCCCCACCGGGTTGTGTCACCCGATAAGTGGTACATTTCTGACTATCAGACTTCCAGATTTCATAGCCATTGAACATCAATTTGGGACCAGCCGTGATGGCCCCTGAAGGACATTCCCGCGCACACTTGTTGCAGGCATTGCAAAATTCCTGCAGACCAAAATCAATGGGTTTGTCATGTTCCATCGGCATGGTGGTGGTAACCGCGCCTGACTTCAGCCTTGGTCCCAAAAATGGATTGAGGATCACTTCACCAATACGGCTAACTTCCCCAAGGCCAGACAAGAGCAACAATGGTGGCTGCAGGACTTCACCATCCATAACCGAATGGGCTTTGGCAGGATAACCAAGGCGGCGTATTTGATTGGCAATAACACCACCAAGGATCGAGAATCTCAGATAAGCCCGCATGGACTGGGACACAGCAATCCAATCATCACCAGAAGCCCCTTCCATGGTCTCAAAGCCCTGATCAATGATCATTGATATGGCCTGATCATGGGGCGGGTTGATCTCATCCCCCAGAGCGTTATGAGAATACCAAGCCCACTCCGGGCACCGGGATAGTCCGATGGCATCTCCTCCCAGAAAGTAAGCTGCTGCCTTGATATTCTCCGCATTGGACTTGGCAGATTGTGTATGCTGAGATTTTTCCGGATTGGCCGGGCCATCCTGCAGTAAGGTAAAGGCCCCCAAGGCACGGCGCTGCGCCATGGAAGGAGCTGATTTGCGAACATAATGGCCGTTTCTCGCCGCTTGTTGATTGCCTTTGCCCATGTCACCAAACAAAGAACGTGCAAACATATCCGTGCGCTTTGGTACTCTTGGCACCCGCATTTCATCAATGAAGGTGGTCGGATCATCGACACGCTTCAGCTTCTCGAACGGATGCGCGCCATCAACGAAACGCCGCTTGCTGAATGGCTCATGATTGAAGGCATTTTTGGCAAAACCCTTACCGACCATCCAGGCGGGTCCATAGGTATGGAATGAAGACTGCTCTTTCAAAGGCTTGATCGGATGATCAATCTGCATCTCGAAATTGGTTGTCACAGCCGCCAGACCGAAACGGGTTCCCAGATACGGGTTCACCACCTGACCATCTTCAACACCCGCCAAACCACTGGCGACAGCCAACTGATTGAGGTCGACATCACTGGTGGAGCCGGTATGTGCCCGGGCGTCATATCCAAGCAATCTTAGATATTGAGCCAGTACAATTGCCACCTCGGAAGATCGCATGCAAGCACGTGCCTCTTGCGCATCCATGATCCAATCAGCTCCGACCTCTCCTTCTTCGGGATCACGAACGAACTCCTGAGCAATGACCAAAGCATGACTATGCTTTTCAATTCCCGTTGGAGGCGCTTCCATTGACTCCTTCAGGTCAGCCATGATGACATCAACACCCGAAGCCAGGGTTGTTGTTTGTTCATTTTGCAGCTTGTAGGCCAGCGCCTCAATGTCAGGGTTCACATACGGCTTTTCCAACAACGCGCTTTGCGGGATCTTGGCAATTGCCATCATGGAGGCATCGGAAAAATACCCAAAAGCCTTCATATGATTGGCACGCTCCGATCGATCCTCTGGCACTTCCGCCTTTGCCTTATTGATCAATCCGATGCGAATGGCATCGAGCATGGCCTGCGCCTCTGCCATTGCATTGACAAGGCTTTCTCGATGATCGGGCCTTTGGAAAGATACGACAGGATAGGAAGGCACACCAGACAGGTCGGGCATTCGCTCAGTTCTGGCGAGCCTCTCAAGAGGATATCCTCCCATGGAAACCGGTCGTTTTTTGTCGGAAAATAGCTTCAAAACCCTGCCTCACAAATACCATCTGGTCCATGCGCTGGAGATGGGGTGCGTTACAAACGCATCAGTGTTTCGTCTTCACCTTCTAGCAGCACATTAATGGTCTGCATGAATTGCTCGAAGGCTTCGTCGTCCAACTTGCTGGAATAGTGATTGTTCAATTCCCGAACTAGAATGTGACATTCCTTCATGGTGCTTTGCCCAAGCTCGGTCAGAACAACTTCACTGACCCGCCCATCTTCACCCTTGGATTGCCGCTCGATGAAACCTCTGTCCATCATGGTCTTCAACAGGCGGGAGATTGCCGGACGGGCGACACCAATATAGCTGGCGAGCTGAGACGGTGTGGACTGGCCTTCCATACCCACGCCTCGCAAGACGCACCACATCAGACGAGTAACATTATGTTTTTTCAGCTTTCTTTCAAACCGAGATTCCATGACCCTGGCCAAACTGGTGACCTTGAAACCAATACGATTGTGGAGCGTGAATTGTTCCGCCATCCTGCAAAACCCTTCCATGATCAGATGATCACATTCAGATGCGTACGAATTTTTACTTAACATAGTTAATTAACAATGTTAAGCATTATGGAGCAATATCATCATTACTGGGAGGAAAAGATGGTAGGAAGCGAAAAAAAGCGTAGCATTGCTGCATTGATCGCATTGGCTGCTTTTGTCGGCCTCGGACCACAAAGCATTCAGGCAGCAGAACTGAAAGCTGCACATTTCATGCCCTCAATGCACCCCATGGACAAAGGGGTCATGACACCTCTGGCAGGTGACATTGAAAAAGCGACCAATGGATCTTTGACCATTCGCGTATTTCCCTCGGGCGAGTTGGGTAAAGGACCGGTTCAGCAATATAAGCGTGTTGTGACCGGCGTCGCTGACATTGTTTTCGGCATTCCTGACTATACACCCAAGCAGTTCCGCAAAACCGCCATGGTGCATGTACCGGGCCTATTTGCTGACGGTACAGTTGCAACCAACAAGATGTGGGACCATATCGATCTTTTCAAAGACGAATATGCAGCAACAAAGCTGCTTGGTCTCTGGGCCAACAATCCATCTGTTCTGATCACAAGAAAGAAGCCTGTCCGCACCATGGGCGACTTCAAAGGTCTGAAAGTCCGCTCACCAAACCCAATCATGGCTGAGCTAATCAAGGCATGGGGTGGCATTCCGGTGTCCATGCCAACGACTGAAGCCTATAACGCCATGAATACAGGTGTTCTGGATGCAGTCATGATCGGCCCTTCCGGCATTCGTTCCTACAAGCTGAATGAGACCGCAAAATACATCACCACCAATCTACCTTCTGCGCTGGATACCTTCTATCTGCTGATGAACAAGAGCAGCTGGGATGCCCTTGATGACAAACAGAAGAAAGAACTCGACAATCTGACTGGCCGTAAGATCAGCCTGAAGGGCGCGGAAGAGTTCCGCAAAGCTGGTCAAGCAGGACTGGATCTGGCTGTAAAATCAAAGGTCGAGCTGATCGAGATTGACGCTGCTGCAGAGGCTGAGTTCCGCAAAGCCATGAAACCGGCTCTGGATGCCTTTATCGCCAAAACATCTGATGAAACTGGCGTTGACGCATCCGATATCGTTTCGCAGCTATCGAAATAGTATTTCGATGAATGATGAGGACCACTTCCACACCGCCCATTCTCTTCAGAATGGGCGGTGGCTCAAGCGGCTTGAGGTATTGCTCATTGGAAGCGGTACACTGGCCCTGTTTCTCATGATGTTTCTGTCTGTCGGGGACGCATTGCTGAGATCCTTTTTCGACAGTCCAATATTTGGTGCGAATGACCTCACACAGATTGGCCTTTCTATCGTCGTGTCCATCAGCCTGCCCCTCTGCGTTCTCGCGGGTAGATTGATTGCCATCGACACACTGATCAAAATGGCACCCTCCTATTTGGAGAAAAGTGCCAATTGGTTGGTAACGGGTCTTAGCATCATCATGCTTGCCTATATCGCCTGGCGGTCTGCCCTCAATGCTCTCAGCGCGGCTGATTTTGGAGAAACAACATTGCTCCTGCAGCTCTCCTTTGCTCCATCCTATTATGTAATCTCAGCAGGGTCCGCTGCATCGGCCGTGTTGCTCTTTGTCAAAATGGTGAAAGAATGGCGGTCGAGTTAATTGGTTCCCTAGGGTTTCTGGCCCTATTCGGCCTGCTGGCATCGGGTATGCCAGTCGCCATGGCATTGACGCTGGTCGGTTTTATAGGAACAGCCATCATGTCAGGCATATCGGCTGCAGCTTACACACTGAGCGGACAGGTGTTTGCAACAGTCACTGTCTATGAGTTATCGATCATTCCGCTTTTCATCTTGATGGGAAATCTGGCCTCTGCTGCAGGTCTGAGCAGAGACCTCTTCAATGCAGCCTATAAGATAATCGGCCATCTGCGCGGTGGTCTTGCCACCGCAACCATACTGGGTTGCGCCGGTTTCGCAGCTCTTTCCGGCTCCTCGATTGCATCCGCGATCACAATGGGCAAGGTATCTTATCCCGAGATGCGTCGCCATAATTATGGTGCGAGATTGGCAACAGGCGCCATTGCAGCAGGTGGTACTCTTGGGATCCTGATCCCGCCATCCACCGGATTTGTAATCTATGCGGTACTGACTGAGGAATCCATCGGACGTCTGTTCATTGCCGGTGTTCTACCAGGCCTGTTGCTGACAGGATGCTTCATTCTCGCCATTCTGGTCATCACCTTCATCTGGCCAGAAGAAGGACCACGTGGGCCGAGTTTTGATCGGAACGAGAAATTCCGCAGCCTTGTTCAGGCTGGCGGCATCACCACCATCATCATGATCACCATCGGCGGGATCTATACCGGCTTCTTCACACCGGTTGAAGCGTCTGGCGTTGGTGCGTTCTTTGCCCTGTTCATGCTGATCATTCGCCGCAAATGCAATCTCCGCGTTCTCTATGATGTTGGGGCTGAGAGTTTGCGGACAACTGGTATGGTCTTTTTCATCCTGATCGGAGCCAACGTTTTCGCTCCATTCGTGGCATTATCCCACCTGCCAGAGACCATCGCAGGTGCCGTCACCGATCTATCATTAGGTGCCTATGGAACCCTTACCATCATCTTGCTGGGCTATGTCATTCTCGGCATGTTCATCGAAGGATTATCGCTGCTGGTCATCACTCTGCCCATTGTTTTTCCATTGATCACTGGTCTGGGTTTCGATCCGATCTGGCTGGGTGTGGTGATGGTCATCGTTCTGGAGATGGGTTTGATTTCACCACCTATCGGCGTCAACGTCTTCATCGTCAAAAGCGTCGTGCCGGATGTGAAGATTGAAACCATATTTGCAGGCATCATGCCCTTTTGGATCGCAATGATCGTAACGCTAACGCTACTGGTATTCATGCCAGAAATTGCGCTTCTACTCCCCAACGCGATGTTCAGCAATTGACTACAGATGGAAATACCATCGAGTTTCAAAACAACTGTAGGAATGGGATAGAAGAAAGGATGGTGGGCGTAACTGGGATTGAACCAGTGACCCCTTCGATGTCAACGAAGTGCTCTCCCGCTGAGCTATACGCCCATCCTGATCGGCATTGTATAATGCCTTGCGGTGAAAAGGGTTCTACTTTCCTGCTGATCTAAATGCAAGTCCCTTTCGGAGAAAAATCCCCAACAAGATAAAAGCCCGCAACAATGGCGGGCTTTTGTCAAAATATAATGGAAACGAGCTCTTAAGCTGCCAGCATCTTGCCCACTTCATTGACCAGATCACGCAAATGAAATGGCTTTGAAAGCACTTTGGCATCTTTTGGAGCTTGTGAATCCGGGTTCAGGGCAACCGCCGCAAAACCAGTGATGAACATCACTTTCAGATCCGGGTCCAGCTCTGTTGCACGACGCGCCAGCTCGATACCATCCATTTCCGGCATCACAATATCGGTCAAGAGCAGATTGAACGGCTCTTCGCGCAAACGATCATAAGCACTCTTGCCATTGTCATACGACACAACTTCATAGCCCGCATTCTGCAGCGCACGCGCCAAAAAGCGGCGCATATCATTATCATCTTCTGCCAGCAAAATCTGCGACATCACATTCCGTCCTAGCGTTGCCAAATCCTGATAAACTTAACACCCAATCTCACTTGAAAGGTGTAAAAATCCGGTGAATTCTGACACTATTCATAGCCATGTGATGATTTTTTGTAAATGCAGACCCCTTTACGCTCCCTTTTTGCACTCGAATCCGCTAATATCGACCGACTTGAATGAAAGAAGCTTAAGCGCAGATATATGGATTTTGAACAGAAAACAGACCTGACAGACCCTTATTCCTTTTCCCGGGCCGTACTTCAATCAGCACCTTTCCTGTTTAATTCCCCTCACTCCGGACGCTGTTATCCTGATCAATTCCGAAATTCCAGCAAGCTGGACGCAACACAATTGCGTCGCTCGGAAGATGCTTTCATCGATCTGATATTCTCGGATCTTCCCTCCAAGGGCATTCCTTTGATGGCAGCAAACTTCCCGCGTGCTTTTCTGGACTTGAACCGGGAACCTTATGAGCTTGATCCACATATGTTCAATGAGGCTCTGCCACCCTATGCAAAAAGTCAAACACCAAGGGTGGGATCAGGTCTTGGCACCATTGCTCGCATAGTCTCGGAGAATCAGGAAATCTACAAACATAAACTTAGTCTGGCGCACGCTCTTGATCGCATCGAACTCTATTACAAGCCCTACCATAAAATGCTACGCCATCAATTGGCCCGCATACATGTGCAGTTTGGATATGCCTGCCTGATTGATTGCCACTCCATGCCCTCGCGCATTTTTCGCCATCTTCCCTCTGGTCAGCAGCCGGATATCATTTTGGGAGATCGTTATGGGATTTCCTGCCATAGTGATCTCACAGAAGCCGCTTATGCCATTCTCACTGATCTTGGCTTCAACGTTGCGCTGAACAATCCTTATGCTGGCGGGTTCATCACCCAGCACTATGGCCGACCAACCAAAGGTCTGCACGCTTTGCAGATCGAGTTGAACCGTGCGCTGTATATGGACGAAGAAACAATCTGCCCTGGAGTAAACTTTGCGGCCATTCAGAAAGCCATGACAAATTTCTCAGAGCAACTACAACTCTCTACCAGTCGCCTCTTCCGCCCTACCAAGGCAGCAGCTGAATAAAACTCACAAATCATCTGAGCATGTGGACTATTGGACCCATTGGGCCAAAGCATCATTCGGGCGCAGAACCGTATGAAACAAGCATGTGTAAGCACGTCTGTAGTCGGCAAAGTGAAATTCAGGCAAAAAGAAAGGGCCGCATAACGGCCCTGAAAGTCTAAGGAGGAAACGCCCATATAGGGCTGCGATAAATATCGCACTGCAACAATTACATTGCATTGCACAATAAGTCAAGCAATCCAACATACTTTCTTAACAATCAGATTGTTTTCACCAGCCTCAAAACTCGATTTTGGGTATTTTACACCGCCCCAGCTAAAAATCACCCAACCCAATCAACATATAACATCATGATTTTATTATACTTTCATAGATATAACGTAAATTCTCACGCGTTTGTGAGCGCTGGTGAAATGCCTCTCACATCCAATTCATTTCCCATTGATCAGCAAAGGGGACAGTATGGCCTCGTTCGCTGGCAAGGAACACTGAGAGAGCCGGCGACATCAGTTTTAAAACACGATCTGGGAGACTTCCATGTCTAAGAAATCATTTTCCGCAGCAGTAATCGCAGGCGCAGTTGCAACCGTAGTATCTGCTGGCGCACTGACAACCGTATCCACCACCGGCGCACAAGCTGCCGAAATGGAAAAATGCTATGGCGTAGCACTGAAAGGTGAAAATGATTGTGCTGCTGGTCCAGGCACCACCTGTAAAGGCACCTCTACCGTTGACTATCAGGGTAATGCATGGAAACTGGTTAAAAAAGGCACTTGCGCCACCATGAAAACCCCTAACGGCATGGGTAGCCTTGAGCCTATCAAATCTTAAGTTCACTTTCTGCTCCCCCAGAGCAGAATGACATAGGACGATAGAAATGACATCGCACAATCCGATGTCTGCCTTGGCACCTAAACCGATCCCGGCGCGAGCCGGGGTCGGGCTCAAGGCAGAACACTACCAAACGATCCTTGAAACAAATCCCGACATTGGCTGGTTTGAGGTTCATCCGGAAAATTATATGGGAGCCGGAGGGCCGCCTCTGCATTATCTCTCGGAGATTGCAAGTCGTTATCCGCTATCCTTGCATGGCGTTGCGGCCTCCATTGGAGCCGATCAGCCGCTAAAGCAAGACCATATAGACCGGCTGAAAATGCTCAATGACCGCTACAAGCCTGGTTTGTTCTCAGAACATTTGGCATGGTCCAGCCATGACGAGCTTTTTTTCAATGATCTGCTACCCGTTCCCTATCGCGAAGATAGTATGGAGCGCGTGATCGAACATGTCGATCAGCTGCAAAATCACTTGGGCCGAAGGATTCTACTAGAGAATCCATCCGTCTATGTGGCCTTTGCCTCGTCAACCATGACAGAGATCGCATTTCTGGAGAAAGTGGTAGAGAAGACCCAATGTGGCCTGCTTCTGGACGTCAATAATGTCTATGTCTCAGCCACAAACCAGAATTATGATCCCGTAGCATATCTTGATGCATTTCCGATAGAACATGTCGGCGAAATTCATCTGGCGGGTTTTGCCCGCGACGAAGATGATGAAGGTGAATTGCTGCTCATTGACAGCCATGATGCACAAGTCGCTGAAGCCGTCTGGGATTTGTATGATCACGCTCTGGCACGTTCCGGCCCGGTTCCAACCCTGATTGAATGGGATGCCAATATCCCGGCATGGGATGTGCTATTTGCAGAAGCCATGCGTGCAGAGGAAAAAATCAAGGCAGCGGATAAACAGGCGGAGATCCGTCATGCAGGATAATGTGGATAATGCATCACGTCTTCCCGAGCTGCCTCCCCTGATAGTTGATCAGGCAGTCTTTTCCAAAGGGCTGCTTGAAGCCGAAATGCCAACACCTGCCGATGTGGTTGGTCCCGCCAAGGGCAAAAAGGCCAACAAACGTTACAATGTCTATCGTAACAATGTCATTGTTGGACTGACCGAATCCTTGATGGCGGCCTATCCGGTGGTCAATGAATTGGTAGGCGAGGAATTCTTCCGCGCCATGACGCCTGTCTATGTGCGCCATACACCACCCATTTGTGCTATGCTGGCAGAATATGGCAAGGATTACCCCGATTTTCTACAAGGTTTCGAGCCGGTTCAAGATGTACCCTATCTGCCCGACATCGCAAGACTGGAGCAGGCCTGGTTGCAAAGCTATCATTCTGCGGATGCAACACCGATGGATCCGGTTGCGCTGCAAACCGTTCCTCAAGAGCGCTTGGGCGATGTGGTCTTCAAATTCCATCCAGCCTGTCGTCTGGTCAAATCCGATTATCCGATCCATTCCATATGGGCAGCTCACAAGACAGATGATCCAGGCACCCATATGGCGGATATCATGGTAAAGCCAGAAAATGTGCTGATCACACGTCCAGCTTTGGATATTATTGTCATCGCCTTACCTGAGGGTGGTGGAGCTTTCATTGAAGCCTTGATGTCAGGCAACAGTCTGTCAGTAGCAGCAGAACATGCTTCCGAAACCAATGAGAATTTCGATTTGGCCCAGAATTTGGGGGGCCTATTGGAAACCGGTGCCCTTCATAGTCTTGAACTAGCCAGTTAGAACCAATTACCCAACATCTTGATTTGAAAGACCGAATAAAAATGACGCTGATAAATCAATTGCAGAATCTGCACTCTCGCATTTTTCAAGCTGTTGAGTCCGCTCTCAATGGTTGGTTTCTGGGCCTTGTTGCACGCCTCGTCTTTGCCAGCGTGCTGTTTTTCCTCTTCTTCAATGCTGGTATCAGCAAATTGGGTGAAGGCATCTTCGGTCTCTTTTCACCCGATGCGGGGGCCTATGCCCAGATCATTCCGCATATCGCCGAAGCAGTGGTGTATGACACGTCCAAGATCGCCTTCTTTCCTTGGACCATCATTGTTATCGCTGGTACCATTGCCGAGATCGTCTTGCCAATCACGATTGTGGCAGGCCTTTTTACGCGCCTGTCCAGCCTTGCTTTCATCGGTGTGATTGCTGTCATGACTTTTGTCGACATCAATTTGCATGGCGTCGGAACCGAGACCATCGGCGCATTCTTCGATCAGCAACATAATGCCGAGATCGCCGACCAACGTCTGCTTTGGATCTTCCCACTGCTCTATCTGATCATCAAAGGGCCTGGTAAAATCTCCATCGATTATCTCCTGTCCAAGGTCTGGTCGGATCGCAATACACAGGATTGATAGTCGGACACATCAATGACTTGCCTTATGAGATTGAGGAAGAGATAGTGAGCCACCTACCTCGATCTCATAAGGTCATACCCAATGTTTTTTGCCAGTGACAACTGGGCTGGTGCTTCCCAGCCGATCATGGATGCTCTTGCCCGCCACAATGATGGCTATAGCCCCGCCTATGGGGGCGATCCACTCACAGACCAGATCACCCAAAAATTCCGCGATATATTTGAGACCGACTGTGATGTCTGGATGGTTGCTACAGGCACGGCGGCAAACGCATTATCCCTGTCTTGCGCTACAGGACCCGGTGGTGCCGTCTTCTGTCACAAGGAAGCCCATATCCGCGTTGATGAATGCGGCGCTCCAGAGTTTCTCTCCTCCGGCGCACGCATGTGGGGGCTGGAAGGCCGCCATTGCAAGCTGACACCAGACAGTATCAAGAACGGCTTCGAAGAGATTCCGCAAGGCGTCGTCCATCACGGCATGGCAAATGCCATTTCTCTTTCCCAGGCAACAGAAGCTGGCACAGCCTACTCAGTCAAGGAAATCGAGGCAATGTCCGACTTGGCCAAAAGCCGCGAGCTGGCATTGCATATGGATGGTGCTCGCTTTGCCAATGCGCTTGTCTCTCTTGACTGTACTCCTGCCGAAATGACCTGGAAAGCAGGTGTTGACATGCTCTCCTTTGGCGCGACCAAAAATGGTGCCTGGGCCGCAGAAGCTGTTGTTTTCTTCAACAAGCAACTGGGCAAGAACTTTGAATATCGTCGCAAACGCGCAGGTCATCTCTTCTCCAAGATGCGTTTTGCAGCCGCTCAATTTGATGGATATTTCAAAGATGATCACTGGCTGGCAAACGCCCGCCATGCCAACACCATGGCGTCAAACCTCATCGCGGGAATCCAGAAAAGCAAAAAGGCACAATTGGCTTGGGATAGCCAATCAAATGAGGTCTTCGTCTATCTGCCAACAGATCTGGCCGCAAAGCTTGAGACCGCCGGTGCCGCATTCCACGAATGGCCAGAGAACACTCTGGCAGAAGAGGATAAGCCGCAAGACGGATTTGGGCTCTATCGTCTCGTCTGCTCCTATCGCACGACAGACCAGGATGTCGATCAGTTCCTTGATTTCCTGAAGGACTGATCGGTTTGTTCAAGAAGTAAAAATGCAAAAACCGAGCTCGCAAACAGCAAGCTCGGTTTTTCGTGGCTCCATCGTTCAAGTTTATTGCGCCAGAAGCTCGGCAGGCTCTTTGTCAACAATCTTGATCCATTTGTCATTGGCCTGAGGAATGAATTGAGCAGTCTTGCCTTCCCATTCTTTCTGAATGTCCTGCGAGATATTCAAATAGAGCTTGTTCTTGACGATTTTCCAAAGATTCGGATCACCATCAAACTTGAAGCCCATTGCTGCACCAAAGGCACAATAGCCACCATATTGCGGCAGATAGGCACCTGGGTTGGCTTCGAATTTTGCTTTATGCTCTTCAGACGCAAAGCGATAGGTCGCATCATTGTAAGTCGCGGTAATTTTCCAGTTACCCTTGGTTGGCTTGCCTTGTGTGAAATAGGCAACCGGATCATAGCCCTGCAAACCAAGGCCGGTGCTGGAAGCATTCACATCAACGCCTGCTGCCAGAGCAGAAGTGGCAAGAGCGGCAGAAACGGCAAGGCCAGTAATCAAATGACGAACAGCTTTCATTTTATATCTCCTCGTTCGACCCGGCCCCTGGGAATGAAGGTCTGAGATGAGGCACCAGGACCGGAATCGACATAGGCTATCTGACAGGAAGATCAGATGGCCTTGGTGCCTGTGTCTTGAAGACAAATGGAATATAGAATTAGGAACCAAATGGTACAAAACAAATAATTGTGAGGAGAGATCAAAGCTGCTAAGTCTTGAAAAGACACAGACGCGAAAGATTTCTAAAAATGGCCCGCCCAAGAGAATTTGAAATGGACCAAGCGCTGCAAGGCGCAATGGAGATTTTCTGGGCGCAAGGATATGGCGCCACCAATCTGCCAGACTTGCTCAAAGCCATGGGTTTGACCCGGGGTAGTTTCTATAAAGCATTTGTGGACAAGCGATCTGTCTATCTCGCTGCTCTGGATTTTTACGACCAGCAAGTCGTTAGCCAATCAGTCTCAACGCTGAACCAAGCCGATGATCCGGATCTCACTCAAACATTGATGCCACTCTTTGGAAACGATGTTGAGAGTGAACAGAAAAGCGAAGCTGCTCGCCGCGGCTGCTTTATCTGCAACGCCATGGTCGAACTGGCCCCAACAGACGCGGAAGTCGCTCAACGGACCAATGCCATGGCCGACCGTCTCTATCGCGCAATCTATGGGCAAATCTCCAATCATCGCCCTGCCATGCAAGATAATGCCAAGGAAGACAAAGCCCAAGCTGTACTACATCTTTATTTCGGAGCGCAAGCCATGGGCAAAGCAGGCAGACAACCCCATAAATGGCAAAGCATGCTGGAAGATCTTTTGATCTGATCACTTACCCTGAACACCGCATAAAAAAAGAGGCGCCAAAGGCGCCTCAAGTGGGGCTGCAGATCCTGGGAGGAATGGATCTACAAGCGAGGGAACTAAGAAAGGGGAACCGGGAGGCGACAATGCTCACCACTGATCAATCAGCCCCTCCCGGTCAGGTATTTAGTGGGTGGTTCCTTCAAGTGTCTTACTGGAACCGGACCCCTTGATTTCAATCTGCCGTGGTTTCTTTGCCTCGGGCAGTTCGCGGGTCAAATCAACATGGAGTAAACCATGCTCCATACTGGCACTATCGACGCGCATATAATCGGCCAATTGGAAGCGGCGCTCAAATGCACGGGCGGCAATGCCACGATGCAGGTAATCTTTCTCACCCTCAGCTTCACTTGCCTTCTCACCGATCACGGTCAGAGCATTTTCCTTCACCTCAATGCTCAGATCTTCTTCGGTAAAACCGGCCACGGCCATGGTGATACGATAGGAATTCTCCGCTAGACGCTCGATATTGTATGGAGGGTAAGACGAGGCACTTCCCTCAACACCAGAAGCGGTATCCAGCATGGAGAAGAGTTTATCAAATCCAACGGTAGAACGATAAAGTGGGCTCAGATCAAAATGACGCATAACAATGTCCTCCTTTGAGCAACATATGCGAATGGTAAAATAGATAAGCCAATCTCCCGGATAGTGGCGAGATCAACATGCGCCGAAGCCGTCCTGGCCTTCGGTACAATTGATATGGAAACCATGATCTGTGATTTCAAGACCTACCCATGAGAAGAAATTCAATCAATAAAGCCGCACGTAAAAATCAGCCAAAATTCAGACTTTCTACTTGCCACAATATCTCCTCATTGCTGCCATGTTGCTAAACTCCAGATGAACATCCCCTTCCAGTTTCATTCAGCTCGGCTTTGTTAATCTGATCTCACAAACAAAGAAAGCACGGGAAACAAGCCCGCACTCAAGGGATCAAAGCCGATATCCGGGGCAGAATAAAAACAAAGAAGGGAATAGAAAGATGAAAAGAACCGCACTCGCACTTTCCATGCTCGTCGCTATAGCCACCAGCGCCCTCCCCGCTCATGCCAATGGTTTGACCTTTGGTTTTCACGGTCCCAATGGCAGTTTCACCATTTCGACCGATGAGCGCGGCAATGTCGCCCCCATACGCTATGAGAAACCAAGAAAATACAAGAAGCAGAAAATTCGTCCACGCCGTATTGCCCGGATCATTCGCAATCATGGATTTTATGATGTCCATGGCATGAAGATCAAAGGCAAGTTCTACAAAGCCAAAGCCTATGATCGTCGCAACCGATTAGTTCGCCTGAAGGTCAATGCTTATAACGGACGTATCGTGAAGAAAAGAATCATTCAGCGTGCCCGTCCGATTCCTTACCATCGCTATGGTTGGGACAATGGCTATGTACCACCACGTCAGCCTTTCTGGTACTACTAATTTCCCATCCCAGCAACAATGATATCAGGCTCGCACCTGCGTGCCTGATATCATTTTGCCAAATGAAAGAAAAGAATACATTTCTTTCGGGGGACTCTGGAGAATTTCCCCTTACCGCCTGCTATAGTTCCAGTTAAAATAGGTCAACGACGGCGGACACACGGACATCATTATGCGGCTTGAACAGATTGAGACTTTTCCCGAGCTGAAAGACGGCAAATGCAGGGAAATGCAAGCCTTTGATGACCACATTGTTCGAACCGCACTTTGGCCCGCAACAACTCCCACACCCAGAGGCACGATCTGTTTGCTTCAGGGGCGCGCCGAATATATCGAAAAATACTATGAAGTTGTAAGCGAGCTGCGCGCAAAGGGTTTTGCCGTCGCCACATTTGACTGGCGTGGACAGGGCGGCTCCGATCGCCTGCTGGAGAATCCACGCAAAGGTCATATTGGCAGATTTTCAGATTATGGTCGGGATTTGGAGCAATTTTTGCACGAACAAGTACTTCCTGATTGCCCACGACCATTTTTCGCTCTGGCTCACTCCATGGGAGCCTTGATCCTCCTGAACCAATTGCCGCGCCTTAGAACCATCTTTGACCGTGCAGCCCTGTCCGCACCATTGGTTCAATTGGCAACCGATCGTCGAAAAATCCTCGGTAAGCGTGTCTCCCAAATCACCATCCGCCGACTGACTGGTTTGGCCAGACTACTGATGATGGGGCAGAAATTTGCATTGGGCGTCGATAAGAGATCAGTCACCGGGAGTTGGTCTTTTGACACCAATCCGCTGACATCAGATGGTCCACGCTATGACCGCAATCGACTATTTCTGGAAGCTTATCCCGAAAAAGGCATCGCCGGACCAACTTTTCAATGGGTCCATGAAGCCTGTAAAGCAATGAGTAATCTGCAATCGAGCGACTTTCAGTCTGCCGTCCACACACCAACCCTCATGATGCCTGTCGGCTTTGATCAAATCGTCAGCTCCAAAGCTACTGCAATCCTGGCGCAAACCATGCGCTGTGGTCACGCTATTACCATTGCAGGCAGCCGTCACGAAATTCTCATGGAAAAAAACATCTATCGGGAGCAGTTTTGGGCTGCCTTTGACGCCTTCATCCCAGGCTCCAAAGATGATTGAGATAACCAATATTTGAAAAAGCCGCGCCTGTCCAAAGGACTGGCATAAACCTTAGCCTGAGGTCAACATCTCAAGAACCTGCTCATGCAAATCCTTGTCTCCACTGGCAACCACCTGACCACCATCAAAGGCTGAACCACCCTGCCAATTGGTTACAATCCCACCAGCCCCTTCCACAACGGGAATGAGCGGAGCAATATCAACCGGCTTCAAAGCGGTTTCAATCACGATATCAGCCATACCGAGTGCAACCATGCAATATGCATAGCAGTCGACACCATAACGAGGCAATCGACAGGCTGCTTCCACTTTGTCATAGGCTGCACGCTCTTGCTCATTGAACAGAGTGGGTGTGGTGGTAAACAAGGTCGCATCAGACAGGCTGGCACAAGAACGGCTTTCAATGGCACGTTTCCCATCTGGGCCGACGTAAAAGCTCTGTTTGCCATCGCCAAAATAACGTTCAGAAGTAAAAGGTTGGCTCATCATCCCCATATGAGTCCCATCCATATGACGATAGCCGATCAAGGTTCCCCAAACTGGTAGACCGGAAATAAAAGCGCGGGTTCCATCAATGGGATCCAGCACCCAAAGACCGTCAGCATCCAGACGTTCAGACTCAAATTCCTCGCCGAGAATGCCATCTTCGGGAAAAGTCCCCGCAATCATTTCGCGCATTCGGCGCTCGGCCTCACGATCTGCTTCCGTCACGGGATCAAAGTCATCCTGCTCCTTGTTTTCAATGACAATGGAACGGCGGAAAAAAGGTAGAACAGTCTCTCCCGCAATATCGGCGAGAGAGTGAAAAAAGGACTGATCCGGCTTGATTGTGACGGACATGAGCTATCCTGAAAGTTGGGGCGATTGGGCGCTTGAAAGAGTTCGCACCTTTCCCGCCTTTTAGACAGTTTTCAGCACAAGAGCAAATTTCTTTCGTGTCGATCTCAATTTAGAGCGTATTCCCGAAAAGCTGAAGCACTTTTTGGATAAGAACTCGCATCGAAACAAAGAGCGAAACCACTACTCGCGTTTCAACGATTGCAAGAAGTGCTTCAAGTGATCACGATTGAGAAACAGTCTCTATCGACCCTCAATTATTGACTTTTTACAGGCCAGGAGAAATCATCCACCCGCAGATCAGGCACGCCAGCTCCGGGATTTCCCAGCTCTTTATTCTGATTATTGATAACAATCTTGTCACCCGGTGCAATCAGCTTTGTCGCATCCACTGGCGGTTGGCGAACCACGAAGATACCACGCCGATCTCCTCGTCCTTCCTTGAGAGCAGCCTCGTCATCGGATGATAGAAAGTCAGGTAGTGCCGCTTCATCAACGGATTGGGACAAAGCTCGAATCACCAGCTTTTCGACAAAGAAGGCCAATTTTCGCCGTCCTGCTGCAGTAAATCGAATACCCGTTTTATGACGCAAATTCTTATCCTGACCAGACAGATCAGGTCCACGGCGCACATAGTCACCATCTTCATTGGAGAAGGCATCCCAGATATCAATGAAACGCTCGTCTCGTTCAATCAGGCGAGATCGTATGATATCATTGAGATAATTCAGCTCGATTGTCAGCTTGGCACTTTTTACCGGAGGCAAGCCAACCCAGTAAACAGGCTTTTCCTTATTCTGCAGACTTATACGCACGGCATCAATACGCTTGGCATAGAGACCTTCCCAACCAGGCTCTTGAAACGCAATGGCCTCACGCACCACTTCACCTTCTTCATTCTTCACAGCAGGAAATTTTCCCCGATCATTCAAACCAACCATAACCACTGCGAAGGTAAAGGGCTTACTCTCGATTAATGGAGTCAGATCCGCTAATGGGTTCCTCGTGGCACGATGCAACAAGCCCGTATTCCGTACACTATGAATATCCACCTTCACATCAGGTGTCTTTGCAAATGCATCTCGCAAACCAAAAGCGATATCTTGCGAGAACTCATCACCAAAGACCGCAATAACCGCAGCATCGGGATCCTTGGGAACAGTTTTGACTGCTGGAGGTGTAGTAGAACGAGATTTTTTCGTTCCCCCCCTCTTCTTCTGTTTTTGCGCAGATGGTTTTTTCTTCTTGCTCCCAATCCCGAACAAACGCTGAAAGAAATTTTGAGCAACGATTATTCTACCGTCATCTGTACCAACGCGCGGACCCGATGATGAGGAAAGGTCAATCGAAGATGAAGACGAAGACTTGGATACAAAATCATCTGACTTGGGCGCAGCCAGCGCAACAGCACTGACTAACAGCGACATGGCAACACCCAATGTCACTCCCCGGCCCGCACGGCGCGCCAAGTTTTTTCGGCCCATAACAGTCATCGCTTCAATTATCCACTCTCAGAACAGGCAACCGCACCTATAACACACTATCGTGCGCGCAAAGCCTGTAGCAAGGCCCCGGACGCGAATCCATCCGGTACCAATCCACGGCGCTTCTGCCAATGGCGAATAGCAGATTTTGACTTTGAACCCAAGCGACCATCTATGCCGCCTGTATCATATCCGGCCCGATTGAGAAGAGTTTGCACTTCTTTTCGCTCGGACCGCGTCAGAACCCTGTCTGACCGTGGCCAAGCCTGAACAAACGTACCACCACCACGAATACGATCCGCCAGATGCCCAACTCCCAGAGCATAAGATGTCGCATTGTTATAACGCTTGATCATGGCAAAATTCTTGAGGATCAGGAAAGCGGGACCTTTATAACCTGCAGGCAAAATCAACTGCGCCATATCGGTAGGGCGCGGGAATGTCTTGCCATGAACACGAGAAACTCCCATGCGTTGCCAATCAGCAAGGCTCTTTGTGATCTTGCCATTGGCCAGCTCAAACGAGAAACTGCGTGGCAGCTGAACTTCGTAACCCCACGTCTTGCCAGTTTGCCAGCCCGCTGTCGCCAGCAAATTGGCCGTCGACGCCAGAGCATCAGGAATGGAATTCCAGATATCACGTCGTCCATCACCATCAAAATCAGCAGCTTTGGCCAGATAAGTCGTCGGGATGAATTGGGTATGCCCCATGGCCCCGGCCCACGATCCCATCATCTGCGATGGTTTCACATCACCGTTCTGCAAAATTTTCAAAGCAGCAATCAATTGGGTCTTGCCAAATTTGGAACGCCTGCGATCCGCATATCCAAGCATGGCCAAAGATTGGATTGTCGGCTTGATCAATTTCTTGTTCTTAAAAATAGCACCATACGCACTTTCCATGCCCCAGATAGCCAACAAAATATGTTGATCCACCCCATACCGAGCCTCAAGTTGGCGGAGCAGATTCGCATATTTCTGCTTCATCTTACGGCCATTCTTGATGCGTGTCGCACTGGCAGCACTATCTAGATAGGACCAGATCGGCTTGACAAATTCCGGTTGATTGGTCGCCCTGCGGATCACGGAGGGGTCATATTTGGCACCAGCAAAGGCTGCATTATAGGTCGCTGCAGTAATACCATTCGCCTGCGCGGTTGGCCAAAAATTGCGGACCCAACGGTCAAAACCCTGGGCATTCTGTCCAAATGCCGCAGTGGATCCCATAAAAAGGGTCATTGCCAACAATGCGGGTTTGGCAACACCGCAAGATCGGCCCAATTTGCCCAAAACTTTCAAAAAGCCACGCCGCATATCTGTTCCTCATCAATAACACAAAGGCACCCAACCTCTTCTTGCCAATCAAATATGGAACAAGTTAGGAAATCATTTACTTTAATCCGATTTTTGCCAGTTTAGCGCTCCTCTATTACCGCAAATTGACTGTTCACTCGGCCTTTATTAAAACCTTGCATATATCCTGCACGAAATGTCTACGTCTGTGGGAGGCGTGGATTCCGATATTAAACGAGATTTCCGGACATACGGACAAATCTCTTGCTGGATGTCAAAAAAATGACAAACACCAGCAATAAAAAAATGAGCCAGTCCGCTGGAGTAATCAGCAGCGGATGGTAAGAAATGGGGATCACAATGGCACAACGCATTCGCAAAGCTGTTTTTCCGGTTGCAGGTCTTGGTACACGTTTTCTGCCAGCAACCAAAGCCATGCCAAAAGAAATGCTGACGATCGTCGACAGACCGGTTATCCAATATGTAGTGGATGAAGCAAAGAAAGCGGGTATTGAGCATTTCATTTTTGTTACAGGCCGCAACAAGGCGGTGATCGAAGACCATTTCGATGTTCAGGTAGAGTTGGAACAAACACTGATTCAGCGCCAAAAACTCGATGTTCTGGAAGAATTGCGTCAGGATCTTCCCAAAGCTGGTCGCACCAGTTTTACACGCCAGCAACAGCCATTGGGGCTGGGACACGCTGTTCAATGCGCACGTGATCTCGTCGGCAATGAACCATTTGCTCTGTTGTTGCCAGACATGATCATGAAATCTCCAACTGGCTGTCTGTCAGACATGATGGAAATCTATCACAAGCGCCAGGGCAATGTTGTCGCACTGGAAGAAGTGCCAATGGAAGAGACCCATAAATATGGTGTGGTTAAAAAAGGTCCTCGTCAGAACGGCAGTGTCGAGATTGAGAGCATGATCGAAAAACCCGCTCCTGGCACAGCGCCTTCCAATCTGATCTTGTCTGGCCGCTACATCCTTCAACCCGAAATCTTTGACTATCTGGAAACGCAAACCCCTGGCAGCGGCGGTGAAATTCAGTTGACCGATGCGATGATCAAACTCAACAACGATCAGGAATTTTCCGGCCTTATTTTCAAGGGTACCACCTACGACTGCGGTTCCAAATCCGGCTTCCTCGAGGCCAACATTGCCTATGGTCTGGATAGAGAAGATCTGGCTCCGCAGATCATTGATCATCTGCGAGAACTGGTTACCAGCTATGATCTGAAACAGGCATCCTGATCTCATAGATTTCATTGGAATGTTCAAACAAAACGGGCACAAAAGCCCGTTTTTTTATGGCAACTGAAACCACAACAAAAAATGCCACCTTCTGGCAGCAACAGAAGATGGCATCCAAACCCGTCTCTTCAGACTATTCAAATCATCAGGAAATTACTCAACCAAACTGACGATATTGCCTGATGGGTCAATAAAATGCGCCAGAGATCCGCCCCAGAATTGACGTTCAGGTGGAGCAACGAATGGAACGCCACGTGATTTGAGCAATTTATAGATCTCCGGCAGATTATCCACTGCCAAAGACAAGCCGGTAAAACGACCAATGAGCGAGGATTGCGGACCTTCAGCATCCTCTTCCTCTATGATTACGAGCATTCCCGGCTCAAATCCGACAGCACCTTGTTCAGAGCGATCCCAAACCATGGGCCATTGCAAATTATTTGCGTAGAATTCTCGTGCGACAGCAAGATCTCGCACGAAAATTCGAAATGCGGTTACATGCATGACCGTCCCTTTTTGTCCCATTCATGCCAACTGGCAAATATTTCTCCAAGTTATTGCATGAATTTGGTAAGCCCATCCTTAATCAATCAAGGATAATACCATTCTGAGACCATAAAAGCACTTTTGCATGGGCTTCTTCAACACTCATCTGTCGATATTGCTTCAGAATTGCGATGCATTGGTTGCGAGATAAACGCAACTTCCACGGGCCACAACACAAAAGCTCGCTCACCAAACGATCTGAAAACCGCATGACCTTGAACAGGCACAAAACCTGTTCCCAATGCAGCGAAGACATCATCCGCGCGATAATCTTGTAGGAAATACCGGACATCAGGGCGATACCACATATCACATCAGCAAACTGATCATGTCCTGCATAGCGAAGAAGACTGGTTTCATTCAATCGGGATTTTTTCTCCAGATCCTTCGCCCGCACGGCAGATGCCTCGAATTTGTAGCGAGCCAGATACGGATCCAGTGAAAGATCCAGTTTGTCTGGCGGAATTCGGGCTTCCAAATCTCGCATGATCTCAGTCAAATTCAATTCTTGTGCCAATGGGCTAGTAGGATTTTTCACCAGTCGCAATTGATCATGTTGGGCCTGACGTTGTTTCAGGCTTTCCGCCATCTTCGCATCATTGGCCGCCATTTGCCGCAAGAACGCCATTCCTTTTTGAGAGATCTGCGCCCGACCATTCGCCGCCAACTGCATCAATACCGGTCCATGAGCATAGTGGATCAACAAATCGGTTACTTTCGCAGACAAATCCTTGCGACAGGAAATCGCCAACATATGATCGGCCCCGCGTTCATCGCTTACATCGAGCAAATCCTGATCACTCAAAACAGGAGATTTACGCAAAACCGGTCCGGCAACTCTGATAACATCGAACGCAAAGCGTCGCATCAGACCATAGGGAGCATTTTGCAACATACATAACTTGTTCGATGCAAAGGCACGTCCATCAACATCAACGACGTCTGCCAAACGCTGCAAAACAACATCATAAGTGTAAATCTGTTCATCGGTGCAGTGCTCGGAAGTCAGCGCAAACAAGCTCGATACATGACGAACCAGTTCGTCACTCTTCCCACGTCCGCTTTCACCGTCCAACAATTTCATATCGACCAATTCGGTCTTAAGTGCTGCATACATAGTTCTACCTCGGTAAATCCACGAGACCCACCAGCTTTTCAAGACAGGATAGATTGAGAATAAACGTCACATCTGTAGAATTGACTAAACACAACAGCCAGCTTTTATGATAATACCTTGAAAAGATAGCTAAAATTTACTTCAAACTTGAACAATCCACTCAGTCAGCAGGATATTAGATCATGCCCGTGCGCCCCGGAGAACTAGAGCTTGATGCCAATTGCCTGACCCAGGACGCCTGGCTCAGTTTCATTGGTCACATCGAAACACCTTTCCAAACCCGCGCAGATTGCCCTCGCAATGGCAGAAAAACCGATGAAATCGCTTATGTGCATGTGAAAGAAGAGTTCAGGCCAGCGCTGAAATCACTTGAGACCTGCAGCCATGTCATTGTTTTCTATTGGATGCACGAGGCCATGCGCACCCTCGTTCAACAGCGTCCGAAATTTGCCGAAAGTATCCATGGAACCTTCGCGTTGCGCTCTCCCAATAGACCAAATCCGATCTCAATTTCTGTTGTGGAATTGCTGGATGTTCTGCCGGATCGATTGAAAATTCGCTATATCGACTGCCTTGATGGCACACCGTTACTGGATATCAAACCTTATTTTCATCAGACGGATGCAATCCCACAAGCCGAAGTCGGGTGGCATGCATCTGAAGTGAAAGAAGAAGAAAAAATCAAAATCTGATATTTCCCAGAACAAAAAATTAGTAGCCTCATTTTTTATTAAATGAAGCTGATTTGGCTCTGTCAGGCTGAACGCATCTCCCCTATCCTGCCCATTCCACATGCTCAAAGAACAGACCATTGAGGTGAGAGATGGCTATCTCAGCAGAGACACCAAGCATCATATATCGCCGTTCCAAGGCTAACGATAGAGCAGCAGTATTCTCTCTCATATCAGCCTCTACCCGTGACTTGGCGCCGATCCCCTATTCACAAGAAGTTGTGGATAGCTGGATGCATGGCCGCACTATTGAAGACTATCGATCTGATTGTGAAGAAGGCCTCATCTGGATTGCCGAAATCGATGAACAAGCCATCGGGTTTTCCCATGGCGAGCCAGGTGAAGTGAAACGACTATTTGTCGATGCAGACTTCACAGGATATGGCGTTGGGGCAGCTCTCATGAAACTCGCACTTGAGGATGCCCGCTCCAACGGCACCCATGAAGTCATCATCGAGGCAACCCTCAACGCCGTACCATTTTATAAGAAGTGGGGATTTATCGAGATTGGAGATGGTATGTTTCCTGGTCGGGAAAATCTTCCTCCCATTAAAATCATAAGATTGAAAGCCAGTTTCTCTTGAGAAGTTGATTTCAGATCAAGCAGGTCACTCGCCTACCTTATTCAGGGACAGGTGGATGCCCCTCTGACTGCGATGCATCATCGCAAATCTCGTGCCAGGACGGTTTCTCCGAGACAAACTCGTGGAACTGGTTTCAAACGGCAAACTCACCATCCAGCGCATTGGCCCCGATTGGAAAGCTTTCATCGTCAGACAAAATTTCACCCAGCGATGTTCCACATTGCTTGCAAAAGCAGCGACCATATTTATAAGGCAGAGCCGGTTTGTAAAGTATCACATGCTCCTTACCACTTTGCCACTCCAGATCCTGCTTCTTGATAAAAACAATCCGAGAACAAATATATAGAAACAACCCAATAGACGCTCCACGTTTTAGAATCGCAACAAAAAACCCCACTCAAATGAGCGGGGCTTTTCCAAATCAAATTCTCAGATAAAATCTGAACTCAGCGACTGAAAGGCTTGTATTTCACACGCTTTGGATTGGCTGCATCCGGTCCTAGACGACGAATCTTGTCCTGTTCATAGTCCTCGAAGTTACCTTCGAACCATTCAACATGGCTATCACCTTCAAAGGCAAGAATATGCGTGGCCAGACGGTCAAGGAACATGCGATCATGGCTGATGACCACGGCACAACCTGCAAAATCCTCAAGAGCATCTTCAAGTGCTGCAAGAGTTTCGGTATCCAGATCGTTGGTGGGCTCATCGAGCAGCAACACGTTGGCGCCAGATTTCAAAATCTTGGCCAGATGCACACGGTTCCGCTGACCACCAGACAGGGAACCAACCTTCTGTTGCTGATCACCGCCTTTGAAATTGAAGGCAGAGCAATAAGCACGGCTATTCATCTCACGCTTGCCCAGCTTGATGATGTCATCCCCTTCGGAAATTTCTTCCCAAACATTCTTGTTGCCATCCAGAGCATCACGAGACTGATCAACAAAGCCCAACTGCACAGTTGAACCAAGCGTCACATTTCCCTCATCAGGCTGCTCATCGCCTGTCAGCATCTTGAACAGGGTGGATTTCCCAACACCGTTTGGACCGATCACTCCGACAATGCCACCTGGTGGCAGGTTGAAATCCAACCCATCAATCAGCATCCGATCACCAAAGCCCTTTTTGAGGCCTTCAACCTTGATGACCACATCACCAAGACGTTCGCCAGCTGGAATGATGATCTGAGCGGTTCCAGGCGCACGTTCTTCATTGCGCTTGAGCAACTCGTCATAAGACTTGATACGAGCCTTGGATTTGGTTTGACGTGCTTTGGGGCTTGCCGCCATCCACTCTTTCTCACGAGCAAGCGCACGCTGACGAGAGGCCTCTTCGCGGCCTTCCTGGGCCATACGCTTGGCCTTGGCATCAAGGTAGGCAGAATAGTTGCCTTCATAAGGAATGCCTGAACCACGATCAAGCTCAAGAATCCAGCCGGTAACATTGTCGAGGAAATAGCGATCGTGGGTAATGATCAAGACAGAGCCTTTGAATTCACGCAGATGCTTCTCAAGCCAATGAACGGTCTCAGCGTCCAAATGGTTGGTCGGCTCATCAAGCAGCAACAAATCAGGCTCAGCCAACAGCAATTTGCAAAGCGCCACGCGGCGCTTCTCACCACCAGAGAGAACGGAGACATCAGCATCAGATGGAGGGCAACGCAGAGCGTCCATTGCCATCTCAACCTGGCTCTCCAAATCCCAAAGATTTTGAGAATCGATGATATCCTGAAGCTTCGCACCTTCTTCGGCGGTTTCATCAGAGTAATTCATCATCAATTCGTTATAGCGATCCAGAATGGCCTGCTTCTCAGCAACCCCTTCCATCACATTGCCCAGCACATCCTTGCTCTCATCAAGAACAGGCTCCTGCGGCAAATAACCTATTTTTGCGCCCTCCGCGGCCCAAGCTTCACCGGTAAATTCGTTATCCAGCCCGGCCATGATACGCAGGATGGTGGATTTACCAGCGCCGTTAGGGCCGAGAATGCCGATTTTTGCATCCGGGTAGAAAGACAGGTGGATATTATCCAACACCTTCTTGCCACCGGTATAGGTCTTGGACAGACCATGCATGTGATAAATAAACTGTCTTGCCATGAAATTGCCGTCACTCATGTAAAAGTGGAAAATCGCGTTTGGCCCGTTTTATTGAAAGCGAAGGCCCTGTTCAATCCCTTTGTTGTCTGCAGACAAGCACGACAACAGAATTTGCCCTATTTTACAGCAAAACAGGCTCTGACAGGCAGGCCCAATCGATGGGTTCTCGATTTTTACTGATGAGAAACTCATTCGCGCGACCAAAGCAACCGGACCCAAGAAACGCTTCGAAATCCGATCCAGCCTTTCGCGCACCCAACGGACTGGGGTGAGATGTACGGATCACGAGATGACGGCTTTCATCGACATCCTTTGTCAAAGCGTGGCTATGCTTGCCCCATGAGAGAAAACAAACGGGCTCTGATTTCTCATTGATCAGATCAAGCACGGCTCGGGTAAATCCCTCCCAACCTTTCTTCGCATGGCTTGCGGCCTCACCCTGCCTAACCGTCAGAACAGAGTTCAACATCAAGACGCCTTGCTCCGCCCAGCCACGCAGATCACCATGGTTGGGTTTGAGCAAACCACAATCCTCAGCAAGCTCCTTATAGATGTTGTTCAGAGAGCGCGGTGGCTTCACACCCGGTGCCACCGAAAATGATAGGCCCATGGCATGAGGGATTGCATCCTCCAGACCCGGATAAGGGTCTTGACCCGTTATGACGACCTTCACGTCTTTCAGGGATGTCATGCGCAGGGCATTCAGCCTTTGGCCTGCAACAGGGAGGATTTGCGCATTTTGCTCCTCTATATTCAGAAAATCCTGAAGCTTGGCAAGCGTATCATACTGATCGCTTAAAGCCTCATTCCAATCACCGCACTGCGCCAATTCCTGCCTCAGATCCGCCATTGACCTCGTCCTCACATCATATGGTATGCACCACACAAACCTGAGCATGAGGCCAAAGTCAAAGCTTCAAAGCAATTAGTCAGCCATATCGAACAACAAAATGTCGCTTGGCTCATTTGCTTTTATGACGAGTTTACTTTCATCAATGATCGCAGCCCCATCTCCTTGCCCAAGATCCACGCCATTCAAACGAACAGATCCTTGGGCTATTTGAAGCCAAGCCTTCCGGCCACTCACCAACTCATGAATGACTTCAACGCCTTCATCCAGCACACTGGCGTAGAGCGACACATCCTGATGAATATCCAAGGATCCATCTCGTGCGTCGGGAGAGGCAATCAATGCCAATCTGTTCTTGCGTTGATCGCCAAAATGCCGGTCTTCATATCCGGGTTGCAAACCAATCTCGGATGGTTCAATCCAGATCTGTAACAAATGGGTTTGGTTATCTTGAAGGTGATTGAACTCACTGTGACGAATGCCTCGCCCTGCCCTCATTCTTTGCACATCACCTGGCCGCAAGACAGATCCGGAACCAAGACTATCCTTATGCTCCAATGCGCCTTCCAGAATATAAGTGATGATCTCCATATTCTTGTGCCCGTGGGTATCAAAACCAGCTGAAGCCGCAATCCGATCTTCGTTGATCACGCGCAGGGAACCAAAGCCCATGTGCTTGGGATCCCAATATTCTCCAAATGAAAAACTGTGCTTTGCCTGAAGCCAGCCAAAATCTGCCATACCACGATCTTGAGACAACCGAACATCAATCATGATTTTTCTCCAATCTCTACAGACCCGCATACATTGAGCGAAAGGTCTGGACATTTCTGTTGTCTTAAAAATAATATGATGCAAAACAGGCAACAAGTGGAGACAATTCGACAATATATGTTCAATATTTGACACGAATTTTGAAAACAATAGGACAACGATCGAATGGATAAGCTGGTTAAGCTACAGCTTTTTGCAAAGGTAGTGGAGACACATTCCTTCACGACTGCCGCCAATCTGTTGGGTATATCCCGTACAACTGCAAGCAAGGCAATTGCGGAATTGGAGCAGGATCTGAAAACCAGTTTGCTACATCGCTCCACCCGTCACATCAGCCCGACCGAGTCAGGTGCGGAATATTACACCCGTATTCAGTCCATTCTCTCTGATTTGCAAGAAGCCGATGAAGCGGTGCAATCCCTGACGGGTCAGGCACGTGGGCTGATCCGCATCAATATGCCCCTCTCCTTTGGTATTCGACATATCGGAGATGCCTTGACAGATTTCATGGTTTCGCATCCTGCATTGAAAATCGAAACCCATCTGACTGATCGTTTTGTCGATCCTATTCAGGAAGGCTATGATCTGACGCTGCGGATCGCGGATCTGGAAGATTCGGCATTGATGAGCCGAAAACTTGCCCCCATCCATCGAGTTGTCTGTACCTCTCCTGACTATTTGGCAAAGAATGGCACGCCCCAATCACCAAAGGATCTAGGCACACATAATTGCCTTCACTATGGAAATCTCGCCACAGGCACCCTATGGCATTTCTCCAACGAGAAAGATCAGCAATCGGTCCGGATCAATGGCATCCTTTGCTCCAATAATGCCGAGATCCTGAGGTTGGCCGCCATCAAAGGTCAGGGTATCGTCTTTTTACCGACAGTTCTGGTAGCTGATGACATCGCAGCAGGGGCTCTCGTTCCGCTCCTCTGCAGCTACCCAATTTCGCCGGTGGCTCTTTATGCACTCTATTCTCCGACCAAACATCAAAGCACCAAGCTTCGCCTGCTGATCGATTTTCTGGCAAAATACTTTACCGACATGGGTTCCACCGTCACGACCTTGCCTGGGAACGAGCTCATCCAATCTTGATCACAAAAAATCATCGTCCGCTCTTCAAGAAGGAAAGAAATTGAGTGTGCGTTTTCTCACTTCAAGTGAAATTTACTGAACCTGACTCTTGATAAGGCGTCAGAACTTCTATCTTCAAGCTACTCATATCGATCAATGCCATGAGGTTATGCAGTGAAGGTTTGTTGGCCATCAAATCGTTTGAGTTATCAGCATCTTCCTTGCTGTCCCAATAATAGATATCCATCCACAAACCTTCATCATCTTTTGAAAGCGACTGGTATCTAAATCCGGGAAGCGTTTCAAGATCGGGAACCATTGCCTGAACAGCATCAATCATTTTTTGATCTGCAACATCTGAAGCTGCTTTCCAACTCACTATCTCAACAACATACATCTCGTCACCCTTTTGGTTCATATGGAAATTATGACGCATCATATTGCGTGATGAAATAAGAACAATTATCATAATCAAGAAGTATTTATTCTCATTTTGGAACGAATATGGACTCATTTCAGCGCGCCCTGATTTTTAAAGCAGTTATAGAAAATGGCACGATGGCAGCAGCTGCACGTATCATGAATGTCAGCCCGTCTGTTATCAGCAAACGAGTCGCCGAACTTGAAGCTGAGATGGGAGTACAATTGTTAAGACGAACGACTCGTCGCATTACTCTGACCGAAGCGGGAAACAATTTTTACCAGCGCATGATTTCCCTGCATGGCCAATGGCAAACCTTATTGGATGAAACACAAGATTTGGGGCAAAATCCTCGTGGCCGTCTGATACTCGCGGCTCCCTCCCCCTTATTGAATAGGGTTTTACTGCCTGTGCTTGGGCCATTTCTGAGGGCAAACCCGGGTATTGATATCGAATTGAAATCTACGACGCACGCAGCATTGCCATTAGCAGGTGTTGATCTCTCTCTAGCCCGGAAAATTGATAACTTTGATTCCATCGCTTATGTGGGACAGCGGTTATGTCGATATTACAATCAGCTTTTTGCCAGCCCTGCTTATCTGGCAGAAACCATATCATTGACCGAAGGCAATGACCTTCGATCACATAAATGCTTGTTATATGGCGAAAATACCAAGACAACGACCTGGTCCTTTGATTGTGAAACCAAAATCGATGTTACCGGACAACTTTCAAGCAACAATACAGAAGCCTTGATTGCCGCAGCTTGCCAAGGGCAAGGGATTGTCTATGTTCCGGAGCTGATTATTCAAGAGGAAATCAAAAGAGGTGAATTGGTTCCTGTTCTCAGCGATTTTAAAAGCAAACCTTTTGAAATGTGGTTTTATTATCAGAAGCTCGATTTTGTTCCGTTGAAACTTCGCGTGCTGATTGATTTTCTAAAGAAGCAATGGTGAGAACCAGATTGACAAAACCCGCCTGAACAGGAACACCCCAAAAAACGGGAGCAGGCCCAATATAGCCGCATCCCCAAACAGTTGCGAGATCCCGACATGAGTACCAATCATATATTCAATCTCACTCCACCAGCGGGCATCCCGATTCACGGCACCGACCAAACTTTTCCGGTCAATCGCATTTTCTGTGTCGGCCGCAATTATGCCTCACATGCACGGGAAATGGGGTCCAACCCTGATCGTGAACCGCCGTTCTTTTTTACCAAACCAGCTGACGCAATTCAGAGCGGTTGCTTTTGTCATCTGAGCTATCCTCCCAAGACCGAAGATCTGCATCACGAAGTGGAACTGGTCATTGGTCTCAAGGAAGGTGGCCATAACATCACTCAGAAAAATGCATTGGGCCATATTTATGGCGTTGCTGTTGGCCTGGATTTCACACGCCGCGATCTGCAAGCAGATGCCAAGAACACTGGTCGTCCTTGGGATATGGCGAAAGGATTTGATGATTCTGCCATCATAGGTCCCATGCAGCCTGTCAGCGCGAACAATATCCCAAAATCCGGTTTTATTCGCCTGAGTGTTGAAGGTAAGCAACGCCAAAAAGGTGATCTGGATGAGATGATCTGGTCGATTTCCGAAGTGATTGCTGAACTTTCCAACTATCTTACATTACAGCCGGGCGATCTGATTTTCACAGGAACACCTGAAGGCGTCAGCGCAGTAAAGCCGAATGACATCATTCGCGCAGAAATAGTTGATCTTCCGATCCTAACTGTCAAGATTGAAGCTCCAGCTTAACTGCTTCAGATTGAATCAGAACAAAAAGAAACAGCATTTAAGCCGTGGATCACCATGGCTTTTTCACTATCCATGCATTGCATGAATAAAATTCAGAATCACCAGAAATCAAGGAGAGAATGAGATGGTAGGCCCGGAGGGACTTGAACCCCCAACCAGACCGTTATGAGAAGTCGGGGCTATAGCGTAACTGGCGCTTTTTGGTGGCAAGAGCAGTCT